>DAOVZS010000105.1 GCA_030635005.1 Thiomargarita sp.
AATTGCATTCATATGTTATTTGAGCGTATTTATCCCATTCCGAAGAAAAAACACATTTAGAATTTTCGAATTCAAACCCTTGTCTAATTCCCCCAATTCCTGCAAAAAGATCAATAAATTTAAAACAATTTTTCCCTAATTGTTGAGTTTTCTCCCTAGTTCTTTCACTTAATGGAAATTGACTACTATTGTGGTTATTTTTAGATAAACGAGCTTGTAATGCTTTGCATGTCTCATTTTTTTTCTCAAATTGGCTTTCGAATAATTCCATTTGCTTGCCAATTTCATTGAGAGTAGGTATGTTCATGATTGAATATGATAAACGTTATAATTTCATTTTGCAAGTTTTCCCATTTTGTAATCGCTGAACTTAGCCATAAAAAATGCCTGTTTTCAAGGGTGGAAATTCCACCCTTACAAAACATTATAAAGGAATTTTTGAGACAGATAGATGTTCTACTAAATTCTGTACTGTGGCATGCATCACGTCTAATAGTGGTGCGGGCCAAATTCCAAATAATAAGACAACAATAGCTAAAACAGTCAAAATCATAGTTTCACGTTTGCCAATATCTATCAGGCTAGCCACGCCTTCATTGGCGACTTCACCGTAAAAGACACGTTTGACCATCCATAAGGTATATGCAGCACCTAGAATCATTATGCTGGCTGCACCAAAGGCAATCCAAAAATTGGCTTTAAATGAGGCGACAATCACTAAAAATTCACCGACAAATCCTGACGTAGCAGGTAATCCTGCATTAGCCATGGCAAAAAAGACAGCAAACATGGCAAAACGAGGCATTACATTCGCAACCCCGCCATAATCTTGAATTTGACGACTGTGCATGCGATCATAGAGTACACCGACACACAGGAATAATGCACCTGAAATAAATCCATGTGAAATCATTTGGACGATGCCGCCTTCCATTGCCATCGCTCCGCCATCTAATGAGCCTGTTTCTTGATAAATCATAAAGCCTATAAAAAAGCCAAGTGTGGCAAATCCCATGTGGGCAATAGAAGAATAGGCGATCAGCTTTTTCATATCTTGTTGCACCAAAGCCACAAAAGAAATATAAATAATGGCAATGAGGGACAGTGAAATGATCAGCCAATCCAATTCTCGGCTTGCATCGGGGGTAATAGGCAAACTAAATCGTAAAAATCCATACCCCCCCATTTTTAACATGATCGCTGCCAAAATCACAGATCCCCCTGTAGGCGCTTCAACATGAGCATCAGGTAACCACGTGTGAACAGGCCACATAGGTACTTTGACTGCGAAAGCAATCATGAAAGCCAAAAATATTAAAATTTGAGCTGACATGGGTATGGCTAACTTATGGTATTCCAATATACTAAAGCTGTCTGCTTGTGAATAGAGATACAGTAATGCAATGAGCATGAATACTGACCCTAAAAAGGTATACAGGAAAAACTTTAAGGTGGCATAGACACGATTCTTACCTCCCCAAATACCAATAAGGAGAAACATGGGTATCAGCATCGCTTCCCAAAAGACATAGAATAAAATGGCATCTAAGGAGGCAAAAACACCATTCATTAAGCCTTCCATAATCAGAAAAGCTGCCATATATTGGGCAGGTTTATATTGGATCACTTCCCAACCCGCCAAAATCACTAATACTGTGGTAAAAGTGGTTAGGATAATCAAGGGCATCGCAATACCATCTACCCCTAAAGCATATTCTATCCCAAATGCTGGAATCCAAGATAGATTTTCAGTGAACTGCATCGCAGCAGTTGTTGTGTCAAACCCAAAATATAAGGGTAATGATAACAAAAATGTCACTAATGACACCACCAAGGCAATAGGACGAACTAGGGATTCCTCAAGCGTTAATACCCATAAGCCACCCAAAATAGGTAACCAAATCAGTAAACTTAGTAAGGATAAATCATCAAACATATCAGTTATCAGTGAGCAGTGAGCAGTTATCAATGTGTGTTGATAACTGCATTAAAGTATTATTAAGCAGTACCGAAAACAAATATGCTGAGTAGCACTGCAAGTCCAAGAATCATAGCAAAGGCATAGTGATATAAGAAACCAGTCTGAATCTGACGAATCAGTTTAGATACTGTTCCCACTAAATGAGCACTACCATTAATAAAACCATCAATCACTTTCACATCGCCTATTTTCCATAAAACCGACCCAAGATTACGTAATCCGCCTGCGAAAAACCAATCATTAAATCTATCAAGATAGTATTTCTCGACGAGTAGGTCATATATCAGTTTAGTACGTTCAGCAAGAATACCGGGTAATTCTGGTCGAATTAAGTAGAAAAATACAGCGGTGCCAACCCCGGCAGCTGCTAACCAAACGGGCGGTTGCAAGAAAGCATGTCCAATGAAATTGAGAACGCCATGATAGTGTTCTGGATTAAAGGGATTATTATTTACAAAAATAGCCCCATCAAAATAATGACCAAAAAGAAGCGGAGTAATGGTGAATATGCCGATAAGTAAAGAAGGAATGGCTAATAAAATCAAAGGTATGGTGACTACCCATGGACTTTCACGTAAATGTTCACGGGTATGCTTATCCATACGTTCTTTACCATGAAAGGTTAAGAAAAACATACGGAATGTATATAAAGCGGTGACAAATACGCTCAGCAATACCGCATAATAGGCAAACCCTGCCCCAAACCGTTCTGCTTCATAAGCATGATATGCTGCTTCAATAATGGCATCTTTTGAGAAAAATCCAGAAAAACCAGGTGCTCCAATCAATGCTAACGAACCAATTAAGATGGTGATATATGTAATGGGTAAATATTTTTTCAGCCCACCCATTTTACGCATATCTTGTTCATGGTGCATGGCTAAAATGACAGAGCCTGCTCCTAAGAATAAGAGTGCTTTAAAAAAAGCATGCGTCATTAAATGGAAAATACCTGCTGCATAGGCTGAAGCCCCTAAAGCAACGGTCATATATCCGAGTTGTGACAATGTCGAATAAGCGATAACGCGTTTAATATCATTTTGGACAATCGCCAACAATCCCATGAAAAATGCGGTAATTGCACCAATAATCAGTACAAAACTCAAAGCAGTTTCACTCAATTCAAACAGTGGCGACATGCGTGCTACCATGAAAATACCTGCTGTCACCATAGTTGCTGCGTGAATCAGTGCAGAAATAGGTGTGGGACCTTCCATTGAATCGGGTAACCAGACATGTAACGGAAATTGTGCTGATTTGCCCATCGCACCAATAAAGAGCAGAATACAAATCACGGTCATCATTGACCATTCAATGCCTGAAAATAGACTGATCGTTTCTGGATATTGACCTTGTTGTGCCAATCCAAATACTTCGGCATAATCAAGGCTATTAAAAGCCATCAAAACAGCTGCAATGCCTAATATAAATCCAAAATCACCGACTCTATTGACTAAAAATGCTTTCAAATTCGCATAAATGGCGGTTTCTTTGTTAAACCAAAATCCAATGAGTAAATACGAAACTACCCCTACTGCTTCCCAGCCAAAAAATAACTGTACAAAGTTATTTGACATGACTAACATCAGCATTGAAAAGGTAAATAGGTTGATATAACTAAAAAAACGTTGATAGCCAGGATCATCATGCATATATCCGACAGTATAAATATGTACCATCAGGGAGACAAACGTGACCACTACCATCATGAGTACGCTTAAGGAATCAACTAAAAATCCAAGTTCCAAGCGAATATTACCCGATTCTAACCAGGTATATAAACTGATATTAAACGGTGCTGCACCTGCGAAAATAATCTCATAAAATACATATAGCGAGAGCAAAAATGATATCGCTACCGCACTAATGGTCACGGAATGGGCGACGCGCCGACTCACGCCAAGCAGCCCTGCTGTGATAGCGCCAATAAGCGGTGCTAATACAATGGCAAGAAAAACATTTTGCATATCGCCCTACCCTTTTAAGGTGTCAAGATCATTGACATTAATAGTATTTTTATTACGGAATAAAACGACTACAATTGCCAAACCAATGGCTGATTCCGCTGCTGCAACTGTCAGGATAAAAAAAACAAAAATTTGTCCGACAATATCAGCATTAAAGTAAGAAAAAGCAATAAAATTCATATTGACTGATAATAGCATCAGTTCAATACACATGAGTAAGATAAGGAGGTTTTTACGGTTTAAAAAAATGCCTGTGATACTCAAGCAAAATAATACCGCCCCCAACATCAGAAATTCATGTAATCCAGGCATAGTTGTTTAATCCTTTGTTTCTGATGGCATTTTTACCAGTCGAACACAATCTTCACGACGTACTGTGACTTGTTGTGCAGGATTTTGATATTTTGCTCGTGTGTGTGGACGCATGGTTAAAGCCATAGCAGCTATCATGGCAACCAGTAAGATAACAGCTGCTATCTCAAATGGATAGACATAATAGGTATATAAGACTTCTCCTAAAAGTTCTATATTTGGGACAGTGGTCAATGTTTCTGGCGGTACTGCTTGATGCCAAGAACCCAGTACTAAAATCATTTCTACAAAAATTAACCCACCCACAAATATGGATAATGGAAAATGGCGTACAAAGCCTTCTCGTAAGGGTGCAACATTAACATCAAGCATCATCAAAACAAATAAGAATAGTACCATCACAGCACCGACATACACCAAAACGAGCGTAATCGCTAAAAATTCAGCTTGTAATAATAGCCAAATGGCTGCCGATGAAAAAAACGCTAAAATGAGGAATAAAGCGGCATGAACGGGGTTTTTAACCGTAATGACGCCAATTGCGGCAACTATCAAAATAATAGCTACCAAGTAGAAAGTAAATGTTATCATGCATTTTTTTCCAATTTTCAGTTTTCGTGTCCAGTCTCCCCCCTTATATGAGGGAGCATCTGCCTTATTGGGGTCTAAATTTAAATCCTAAAATGAGAAAGAGTATGGTCATCAATAGTCCTAGAATAACAAGAATGATTGTTCTTGTTTTTTCGGTAAAGACATACCACCATCGCATCCAAGAATCAATTCTAATTCTTGCAACCATATCGTAATTTTCATAATACCTCAGAGCCATTAACTTTCCCTTTTTATTATACTCTCTGCTGGTACCTGTTAATTGTCCTTTCTCATTAAAATCACTGTGCTCTATCCACTTTTCTGTTGTACTATAAAACAGAGTAGCTGCAATAGGTTCACCATTTTTAAAGGTCCAGTCTCCTTGTACTTCGCCATTAAAATGGAATCCTCTGGCACTGCCTTCTTTGAGACCATTAATATAGTTGCGTTCCGCTTTCTTTTGACCGTCAGTATAGTAGTCGATTTCTAATCCTTCGATTTTGCCATCTATCAGATGACGTTCACGAAAGAGGTCACCTGTTGGGTAATACCATCTTTTGATTTCAAATGTTTGCCCATTTCTGGTTTTGAATTCATTGCCCACTTGACCATCTCGACGATACTCTTTCTTGGTCACGATTGTGCCCACTCTGTATTTAATCTCAGTTTTCAATTCACCTGTCTCATAATATTCTTTAATGAGCCCATGTAATTTTCCATCCTGATAATTTTCTTCAAAGTGCACTTTTCCATTGTCATACAATTTTTGAACGGTTTCTGCATACACGGTAACAGATAATATAAGTCCAATAAAAATAGTCTTTATAAACAATTGCATATAAGTAATGTCTCCTCCTTTAACGATAAGGTGCATCAATTGCGCGATCAGTCGCTACTTGTTGTTCTAACTTATCGCCTAAAGCCAGTAATTTGTCTTTAGTCATGAATAAATCACTACGCTGATCACCGTGATATTCAAAATTGCGTGTTTCAACAATAGAATCGACAGGGCATGATTCTTCACAATACCCACAAAAGATACACTTTGTTAAGTCAATATCATAACGTGTGGTACGGCGTGTCCCATCTTCACGTTCCGCGGCTTCAATCGTAATCGCTAAGGCGGGGCATACTGCTTCACAAAGCTTACAAGCAATACAGCGTTCTTCACCATTAGGATAACGACGTAAGGCATGTTGTCCTCTAAAACGATGGGATTGCGGTGTTTTTTCCTCTGGATATTGTACGGTGATTTTCCGAGCAAATAAATATTTGCCCGTCACCCCTAAACCTTGGAACAATTCCGATAGAAAGAGTCTTTTTATATACTGTGTGACAGTCTTCATATCAAATATTCCTCATACAAACCAAGGTGGCAGTTTTGCAAGTATGGCAATACTGAGTACCACTATCCATACTAAAGTGATGGGGATAAACACTTTCCAACCTAAACGCATGAGTTGGTCATAACGATAACGGGGAAAGGTGGCTCGAAACCATAAATATAAGAATAAAAATATGCACATCTTAGCCACAAGCCAGAAAAATCCTGGTATCCATGCGAATGATGCTTCTAAGAAAGTGCCTTGAAAAGGACTGAGCCAACCGCCTAAAAACATAATAGCCGCTAAAGCAGCAATTAATATCATATTGGCATATTCTGCCAAAAAGAAGATGGCAAATAACATCCCTGAATATTCTACATGAAATCCTGCGACAATTTCAGATTCACCTTCTGCTAAATCAAAGGGGGCACGATTGGTTTCTGCGACACCTGAGAGAAAATAGATGACAAATAAGGGGAGTAGGGGTAACCAATACCAATGTAATATCCCACCTTGTTGGGCTAATATGATTTCACTTAGATTTAAGCTACCCGCTGCCATTAATACGCCTATTAATGCAAATCCCATGGGTAATTCATAAGAGATGATTTGTGCTACCGATCTAAGGGTACTTAAAAAAGCATATTTAGAATTGGAAGCCCAACCTGCAATAAGGATACCATAAACGCTTATGGATGTCAGTGCAAGGATATATAATAAGCCTGCATTAATATCTGCTAATACGACACCTGCATCAAAGGGAATCACCGCCCATGCTGCTAACGCAGGTCCAATGAGTAGCATCGGTGCAATGACAAATAAAGTACGATTTGCATTAGTGGGAATGATGATTTCTTTAAACATCATCTTCACAGTATCTGCAATGGGTTGTAGCCAACCCCGAGGTCCAACCCGATTAGGGCCAATACGTACTTGCATGTAGCCAATAATTTTGCGTTCTGCGAAAGTTAAATAGGCGACACACAGTAGTATGGGTAGTACGATTGCAACAATTTCAAGGATTGTTGTGTGTAAGTAAAGCAATGCATCCATTATAAGGCGTTCCGATAGTGTTAGGTGGTTGCACTCAGTTCAATATGTCCATGCCAAGCGCCCAATTCAAGATTGGCAATCTGTCCTGCATAAATTAATACGCCATTATCAGGGACACGTTCATCAA
>DAOVZS010000265.1 GCA_030635005.1 Thiomargarita sp.
AAGAACTCATGTTACGCATAATGTTACATACAAGCCCTGAAAGGGCGAGATATATCAGCCTGGGGCAACGCCCTAGGGTTGTGATGCGTAACATGAAGCATAATGTTACATACAAGCCCTGAAAGGGCGAGATATATCAGCCTGGGGCAACGCCCTAGGGTTGTGATGCGTAACATGAATCAATAAATTTTTAATAGGAGTAAAAATAACACCCAATGGTTTATACAAAAAAACATCCAGCCTTACTGATTATGGGTATTCTCATGGTCAGTTTAGGTGCTTTGGTTCAATTTGAAATGATGAATGGCGTAATTAACTATCTACATCTTCAAAAATATTTAGGAGAAATGTCGACATTATCTTATGTTTTTGGGATCCTTGCGATTATTGTTGGATTATGGAATTTATTGGCTACCCATAAAGAAGGTAATTTAGATTATTACTTATCTACTGTGGCAGGGGGGATTTTCATCTTATTTATTTCGATGATCATTCGTTGGTTTGTCGCTCCTTTAGTCGCAGTAGGGAGTAAGTCCCTAGGCCCCGTGATGGGTGCAAAATATTTACATGAAGTATTAGGTTTAAATTACATTGTTTTAGGCATTTTGACAGGGATTATTGTTGTCAACTTTTTTAAAGTGCCCGTTTGGGCAGAAAATGGCGTACGTTTATCACGTCTCGGGCTAAAAACAGGTGTGGTATTACTGGGTACATTATATAGTTTGGCTGAATTACAACAATTAGGCGGATTATCTATTTTAATGGTTGGATTTTTCGTCTTAGGTTCAGTGGGACTTGTATTGTGGATGGGGGCTAGACAAAATATTCCAAATTCAATGGGTGGTGTATTATCCGCAGGAATGGGTGTATGCGGTGTCTCAGCAACTGTGGCAGCTGCCCCTGTCGTGCAAGCGAAATCGGTAGAAATTGCCTATACGATTGGTACTATTCTCTTGTGGGGCGTGGGATGTATGTTTTTATTTCCCATTGTCGGTCATTTATTAGAATTGGGTCATGTTCAATTTGGAGCATGGGCAGGTACTGGGATTCTCAATTCTGCCCAAGTAGCAGGGGCTGCCCTTGCATATCAGCCTGATGGGATTGAAACTTTAAAAGTTGCTGAGATCTTTAATATTACCCGTGTACTGATTTTGCCTATTATCGTCGTATGGCTGGCAGTATGGTATGTAAAACGAGAAGAAAATGCACCCGATATTAATATTGCAAGAGTTGCTTTTGAGAAATTCCCTGTGTTTGTCATTGGATTTTTGCTCATGTTTGCGCTCTCCTCCACCGGTGTTTTTTCACCCGCAAATCACTACAAGGGGAAATATTTTGATAATGATATTGCAGCAGAAAAACTTTTAACAGCACAACAAATCATCACATTAACAAACGAACAAGACAAATTGCAACGAGAATCTCGTCAAGCTGCATTAACACGTTTGATTGAACATAAAAAAGTGATGTCTATTGAAGATGATGATACATTACGTGGTTTAATCAATGCAAAAATATTATCTAAAGACGCGAATATTGTGTTAAAAAAAGCACATAAATCTGTTCGACATACCGCCAATAAAATTAAAGCATTTCGCCAATTTATCACGTGGTTATTTGCATTTGGTTTAGTAGGCTTAGGTATGCAAATTACTTTTTCCTCGATCAAACAAGCAGGGGGACAACCTTTAATAATAGGCGGTGTCGTAGGTACATTAAAAGCAGTCTTATCGCTTATCGTTGTCGTATTATTTGTACATGAAACTATTTAAGGAAAACGCTCATCATGTCTGAAGAAGAAAAAACTAAATTTCATCGCGGATCGGTTTTAACCATTTTTCAAACAGATCGTCAGGAAGATCGCATCGCCCTAGTATTATCTTTATTAATTGCCTTAGGAGTCTATTTTTTGGTTGAATAATGAATAAACCAAATTCAGGGGTAATCCCCCTGAATTTTCAAAGGAATGATGCTGAAAATTCTATAAAGCGCTAAGGCATTCTCAAAATTCGAAATCCAAAGCTGTAACGACGCGTATCAGGTTCTTGATAGTTGCGTTGAGAAGCACGTGTATTTAATGCACCGCCAAACCAACCGCCCCCACGAATTAAGCGAGAATCACCTGTATTCGGTCCTGTAGGATTTTGAATACTGCCACTATTATAATAATCATACCAATCCTGCACCCATTCCCAAACGTTGCCCGCTGTATCATGTAATCCCCATGGATTTGGATCAAATGATCCAACAGGCGCAGTATATTCAAAACTATCTCCACATTCATTCTTACAATTTGCTTGATGAGAGCCGATGTCATTACCCCACCAATAATCTGTCTCTGTTCCAGCACGTGCTGCATATTCCCACTCTGCTTCTGTGGGTAAACGATAGGTTTTTCCCGTTTCGTCACTTAACCATGTGGTATAAGCGGTGGCATCTATCCAAGACACATTAATCACAGGACGTGTGCCACGTCCCCAATCTCCATCATCAGGCAGTCTTCCCCCTGTCGCATGCGC
>DAOVZS010000125.1 GCA_030635005.1 Thiomargarita sp.
GTTAATGACACTTCTGTTTGCAGAGTCCTCCAGTAGTCTACTTCATCAAATACTTTGGCAAACTTGTATTTGATAAAACTGGAATCGTCCCATAATCCATTTACGACTAATATGACCTGATGAATATCAATTTATACACACTAGACACACTCTCCCCTTCTGAAATCGCACAACTGTGTAAACGGTCAGAAATGGATATTTCTGAGTTGCAAAAACAAGTACACCCTATTATTCAAAATGTACGTGATAATGGGGATTTAGCATTAATTGAATATAATAAAAAATTTGATAAAGCCACAATGACGGTGGATCAGTTAAAGGTGACAGAAGCAGAATTTGAACACGCACGTAATAATCTTGATCCCGAAATCAAAGCGGTAATTCAAGCATCTGCTAAAAATATCAAAAAATTTCATAATGCTCAAATGCCTGAAGAAATGTGGTTTACACAAATTGATGACGGTATTATGGCAGGAGAAAAAATAACCCCCATTACTTCAATCGGTATTTATGTGCCCCGTGGAAAAGGCTCTTTTCCCTCAGTCATGTTAATGTTGTGTATTCCTGCCATCATCGCTAAAGTATCCAATATCATTGTCTGTACGCCCCCTACTGCAGAAGGCGGTGTTGATGATGCTTCGTTATTTACAGCTGAATTGTGTGGCGTGAAAAATGTCTATAAAGTAGGCGGTGCACACGCTATTGCTGCGATGGCGTATGGGACAGAACATCTGCCTAAAGTAGATAAAGTATTAGGTCCCGGTAATAGCTATGTCTCCGCAGCAAAACGCTTATTATATGGGGCTATTGATGTCGGTACGCCTGCAGGTCCCAGTGAATCCATTATTTTATGTGATGACACCGTAGATCCAAAAATTGCGGCACTTGATTTACTCATTGAAGCAGAGCATGGTCCTGATTCCACCGCATTACTGGTCACACATTCCCGTGATATTGTTGATAAAGTAATCGCATTATTGCCTGATTTAATCAATGATTTACCCGAACAACGCAAAGAATTTTGTAAAACAGTCCTTTCTAATTATGGGGGGATTGTATTAACTTCAAATTTAGAAGCCTCTATTCAATTTGTGAATGATTTTGCACCTGAACATCTTGAAGTGTTGGTTGAAGAACCGATGGCAGCTATGAATAAGATTGTCAATGCAGGAGAAATCTTATTAGGACCTCATACCCCCATTACCATTGGTAATTTTTCATTAGGTGTGAATGCTATTTTGCCTACAGGTGGATTTGCGAAAACGTTTTCTTGTGTCACCGTTTATGATTTTCTCAAACGCTCCTCTATTGGTTATCTTACAAAAGAGGGTTATGATAAAATTAAAGACAATGCTCGAAAATTTGCAGAATACGAAGGTTTTGCCTCTCATGCGAATGCGATCAGCAAAAGATAAGCATTTATTTTCCATTTTTCTGACTTAAATATCAATTATGTTTTCAAAAGATTTAAATATTGCCGATTTTGATGGTGAATTATGGCAAGCCATGCAAAACGAAGTCACACGACAAGAAGAACATTTAGAATTAATTGCTTCTGAAAATTATGCCAGCCCTCGTGTTCTTCAAGCACAAGGTTCCGTTTTAACCAATAAATACGCCGAAGGCTATCCCTTTAAACGCTATTATGGGGGATGTGAATATGTTGATATTGCTGAACAATTAGCCATCGATCGCGCAAAACAACTGTTTAAGGCAGATTATGCCAATGTCCAACCGCATTCAGGTTCACAAGCGAATACTGCGGTATATATGGCGTTATTAGAACCTGGAGATACTATTTTAGGCATGAGTTTAGCCGATGGGGGACATTTGACACATGGGGCAAGTGTTAATTTTTCTGGAAAACTTTATAATGCGATTCAATATGGTTTAAACCTGAAAACAGGTCAAATTGACTATGAACAAGTTGAGACATTAGCACAAGAACATAAGCCAAAACTGATTATGAGTGGCTTCAGTGCCTATTCTCGTATCGTCGATTGGCAACGTTTACGTAATATCGCTGATAAAGTGGGGGCTTATTTAGTCGCCGATATGGCACATGTCGCAGGACTGATTGCAGTGGGTTTATATCCTAGCCCGGTACAGATTGCTGATATCACCACCACCACTACCCATAAGACATTACGCGGTCCTCGGGGTGGTTTAATTTTAGCAAAATCTAATCCTACTATTGAGAAAAAACTCAATTCTGTTGTATTTCCAGGCATACAAGGCGGTCCTTTAATGCACGTAATTGCTGCCAAAGCAGTTGCTTTAAAAGAAGCCTTACAACCCGAATTTAAAACCTATCAAGCCCAAGTCTTAGAAAATGCACGTGCGATGGTGACGGTGATTCAGAAAGGGGGCTATAAAATTGTGTCAGGCGGAACAGATAACCATTTGTTTTTAATTGATTTAATTAATAAGGACATTACGGGCAAAGCAGCAGATGCAGCCTTAGGGCGTGCCAATATCACCGTTAATAAAAACACCGTTCCTAATGAGCCACGTTCTCCCTTTGTTACCAGCGGTTTGCGTTTAGGCACGCCAGCGATTACCACACGAGGCATGGGTGTGACAGAAGTCACCGACATTGCCCAATGGATTTGTCATATTCTAGATGATATTGAAGACAATGATCGACAAAGCAAGATAAAAGCCAAAGTGCTTGAATTGTGTGCCCGTTTTCCTGTTTATGGTTAAGAGGAAGTTTAATGATAAATGAAACAGAAGCTCAAAAGCCAGTTGACCAATATTATATGGCACAAGCATTACGCCTAGCAAAAAGAGGGTTATGGACCACTGATCCCAATCCTCGTGCTGGCTGTGTCATTGTACAAGATGGAAAGATTGTCGGTGAAGGCTGGCATAAAGTGGCAGGAAAACCCCATGCTGAAGTCTATGCCTTACAACAAGCCAAAGAGAAAGCACAGGGTGCAACGTGTTATGTGACTTTAGAGCCGTGTTGTCATCAGGGACGTACTCCGCCCTGTACGGAGGCTTTAATTAAAGCAGGGATCACGCGCGTTGTCTTAGCCATGACTGATCCCAATCCTTTAGTCTCAAGTAAAGGCATAGAACGATTATTAAAAGCGGGAATCATCATAGAAACAGGCATTTTAAGTCAAGAAGCTGAACAATTGAATCCTGGTTTTTTTATGCGTATGCGTCAGAATCGTCCCTACATCCGTTCAAAATTAGGGATGAGTCTTGATGGACGTACTGCCATGGCTTCTGGAGAAAGTAAGTGGATTACTTCTGTAGAAGCGCGTCATGATGTTCAATGTTTACGCGCCCGCAGTTCCGCTATTATGACAGGTGCTGGCACTGTTTTAATGGATGATCCCCAATTAACAGTACGCGAGGCTGAGCTCCCCTGTTATTTGCAAGCTGATAAACCAGTTGATATTAAAATTCCGTTACGCGTTGTTATTGATACGCATTTAAGTACGCCCGCACAGTCGCGTCTTTTGAAACAAGCGGGAGAAACGGTAATTTTTACTGCTTCAAAGAGTAAATCAGCCACCAATATTCTTGAGCAAGCAGGAGCACGTGTTATTTACTTACCGGGTCAAAATGGAGAAGTCGATTTACGCTTAGCCTGTCAACTGTTGGCTCAGGAATATGAAACCAATGAAGTGTTAATTGAAACAGGGGCTACTTTAAGCGGTGCGATGTTACGCCAAGGTTTAATTGATGAAATCAAAATTTATATGGCGCCGATATTGATGGGTAATAAAGCACGTGGCTTATTTGATTTACCTCACATTGAACTCCTAGAACAACATATCTCCTTAAATATCACTGACATACGGGCAGTGGGAGATAATTGGCGTATTACGGCATTGCCGATTTATGAATCCTAATTTTCAAGACAAGTTTGGAATTGAGTACATCAATATTATTATTTAACTATGAATACATCCTCAAGTATTATTCCCACTCATTATTGGAAACCTTTAACAGAAGGGCGTATTCAATGTACTTTATGTCCACGGGCTTGCCAGATTAAAGAAGGCGACACCGGTTTATGTTTTGTACGAGCCAATCAAGATCAACGTATGGTATTAACGACTTATGGACGATCCAGTGGTTTTTGTGTTGATCCCATTGAGAAAAAACCCTTATATCATTTTTTACCAGGAACAGAGATCTTGTCCTTTGGGACAGCAGGGTGTAATTTAACGTGTAAATTTTGTCAGAATTGGGATATCAGTAAATCACGTAAAATGGACAGGCTGGCAGAACATGCGACACCTGAAATGATCGCACGTTCCGCGAAAAGCCTGAATTGTCGCGGTGTCGCCTATACTTACAATGAACCCATTATTTTTCATGAATACGCGATTGATGTGGCTAAAGCCTGTCGTCAAGTCGGTTTAAAATCTGTGGCTGTCACAGCAGGTTATATTTGTGATGCACCCCGTCAAGAGTTTTTTAGCGTCATGGATGCAGCTAATGTTGATTTAAAAGCGTTTACTGAAAAATTTTATGTGACAATGACGGGAGGACATTTACAACCCGTATTAGAAACCTTGCGTTATCTCAAACATGAAACCAACGTTTGGCTTGAATTAACCACCTTGCTGATTTCCGGTGAAAATGATTCTGAAAAAGAAATTGAAGGGATGACACAATGGGTGGTAGAGAATTTGGGATCTGATGTGCCGATGCATTTCACCGCCTTTCATCCTGCTTGGAAAATGTTAAATCATGTGCACACATCAGCACATACCCTCAGTCGAGCACGTGACATTGCTTTAAAAAACGGGGTACATTATGCCTATACGGGTAATGTTTCTGATCCACACGGAGGCAGTACCTATTGTCATCATTGTGGACATGTGTTGATTGGGCGTTCTCAATATCTCATAGAAGAACGGCATATAAGCGAAGATGGAAAATGTCATGTGTGTGGTACACAATGTGCGGGATTATTTGAATAAGTAAGCATTGTTTATACATACAAGCCCTGAAAGGGCGACGTATATCAACCTAGGGCAATGCCCTAGGTTTTAACTTTTATTTGAATCATGAATATTAATAATATTTGGTATCACACGCATCCCATCAGATTTTTATTAGCCCCTTTATCTTGGCTATTTTGTTTACTTGTCTGGGTACGTCGCAAGATTTATTGTTTGGGTTTTACATATCAAGTCCCTATTCCGGTCATTATCGTGGGCAATATTACGGTGGGGGGAACAGGTAAAACGCCTTTAGTTATTTGGTTAGGACAGTTTTTAAAAAAGCACGGTTTTAAACCAGGTATTGTTAGTCGTGGTTATGGGGGCAAAGCGAAAAAATGGCCGATTTCCGTTTTTTCGGATAGTAATCCTTATCTTGTGGGTGATGAACCTGTTTTATTAGCACGACATAGTGGCTGTCCAGTAGCCATTGCACCCCGTCGTATTATTGCGGTAGAAAGTTTGTTAGATCAGTGTGATGTCATTATTTGTGATGATGGATTACAACATTATGCCTTACACCGAGATATAGAGATTGTAGTGATTGATGCGCGTCGTCGTTATGGTAATGGCTTATGTTTACCCGCTGGACCTTTACGAGAACCAGTCAGTAGATTAGACAGTGTCGATTTTGTCATCAGTAATGGACATACGATGCAGTTTGAGTTTAGCGATTTGAGGCAGGTGGCAGATAATACAGTCTCTCAAGCATTATCAGCCTTACAGGGAAAAACAGTACATGCGATTGCAGGTATTGGACATCCTGCCCGTTTTTTCAGCTATTTACGGGAACAAGGCTTAATACTACATTGTCATGAATTTCCAGATCATTATTATTATACAGCGAGTGATATTCAATTTAATGATGCGTTACCCATCATTATGACTGAAAAAGATGCGGTGAAATGTCAGACATTTGCAACTACACAACATTGGTATTTACCAATAACAGCACAATTACCCGCTCAATTTGGTGATTCCTTACTTCAAACAATAAAAAATATCACAAAATAGAAGTTAGTGCGATATATATCGCCCTTTCAGGGCTTGTATCGCTAATCACTCAGGGCAATAATACTCTATCAATTCTCTGGCATTATGTAAATGTAAATAGGTATCATCCCCAGCAGGTCCATGAAGCATAGATTCTCCAAAAACACTTAAATCTTCTAACCAAATCTTAAATCCATCCATATCTGCAATGACATCATAGCTATAATAAGACGCATTACCCATGGCTGGAATAAGGGATTCATTGATTTTATGGCA
>DAOVZS010000227.1 GCA_030635005.1 Thiomargarita sp.
ACAAGCGGTCTCATGTTCCATAGACTTATTACGTCAAGCACGTCCCTTGCTTAAGTGTCCAGTGGTTGCTATAGGTGGCATAACGCCTGAAAATGCTCCAACATTACTGGAAGCAGGTGCGGATTGTTTAGCAGTCATACATGGAATATTTGGACAAGCCAATGTCACCATGGCTGCTCAAGCTTTTAATTAATATAAGATTATTCAAAAAAATATGATAAAAAACCATTTTAGTGCAGCACAAGTACATATTCCTGGCGGCGTTAATTCGCCTGTTCGTGCATTTAAAGGGGTAGGGGGCGATCCCATATTTATTCAACGAGCTAAAGACGCTTATCTTTATGATACAGAAGATAAACGTTATATTGATTATGTGGGCTCATGGGGACCTATGATTGCAGGACATGCTAATCCAATCGTCATTAAAGCAGTGCAAGAAGCAGTAGAAAATGGTCTCAGTTTTGGAGCACCGACTCTGATTGAAACACGTATTGCTGATAAAATTTGTGAATTAGTGCCCTCTATTGAAATGGTACGCATGGTGAATTCAGGCACTGAAGCGACCATGAGTGCGATTCGTTTAGCACGTGGTTATACAGGACGTGATAAAATTGTTAAATTTACAGGATGTTATCATGGACATGTTGATTCACTTTTAGTCAAAGCAGGTTCGGGTGTTTTAACTTTAGGTTTACCTAATAGCCCAGGGATACCCAATGCTTTGGCTGAACATACAATTAGTTTAAATTATAATGATATTGAACAAGTTAAAACTGTATTTGAAGATTTAGGCTCACAAATAGCCTGTATTATTGTTGAACCTGTGGCAGGAAATATGAATTGTATTCTCCCCCAAGCTGGATTTTTACAAGGCTTACGTGACATATGTGATACGTATCAAAGCGTTTTAATTTTTGATGAAGTGATGACAGGATTTCGTGTGGCTTTAGGCGGTGCACAAGCTTATTATAATATTAAACCTGATTTGACCACATTAGGAAAAGTGATTGGAGGAGGGATGCCTGTGGGGGCATTTGGAGGGAAGCGTGATATTATGCAACATATTGCCCCACTGGGACCTGTATATCAAGCAGGCACATTATCAGGTAATCCAGTCGCTATGGCAGCGGGGGTTGCCATGTTAGATATTATTTCTCAGCCTAATTTTTATGATGAATTGAGTATTAAAACAAAAAACTTGGTCAGCAATCTATTAGCACGTGCTAAATCTGCCCATATTCCCATGACAGGCGTGAGTATTGGGGGGATGTTTGGATTATTTTTTAGCACCGCCGAACAGGTGACCAATTTTGAACAAGTAAGTGCTTGTAATGTAGAACGTTTTAAAAAATTCTTTCATGGCATGTTAGCGCAAGGTATTTATTTAGCACCTTCTGCTTTTGAAGCTGGATTTGTATCCTCAGCTCACAATGAAAAGGATATTCAGGATACTTTAGACGCAGCTGAACAGGTTTTTGCAAAAATTAATTCATAAACTGACTCTTGAAAAAAATGAAGGATATTGCTGAGATTCAAACTTTAGTCAAGCAGGATATGTTGGCTGTTAATACCTTAATTCATAAAAGTTTACATTCTGACGTCGCATTAGTGAATCAGGTGGGACATTATATTGTGAATAGCGGTGGAAAACGTTTACGCCCAATCATAGTGCTTTTAAGTGCGCGTGCTTTTGACTATCAAGGTACAGATCATATTAATCTTGCGGCTATTATTGAATTTATTCACACCGCTACCTTATTACATGATGATGTTGTAGATGCGTCAGAATTACGACGGGGGAAAAAAACAGCGAATAGTGTTTGGGGTAATGAAACCAGCGTTTTAGTCGGTGATTTTCTCTATTCACGTGCTTTTCAAATGATGGTGAATATCAAAAATATGCACGTGATGGAAATTCTTTCTAATGCCACCAATATTATTGCAGAAGGAGAAGTCTTACAATTACTTAATTGTCATGAACCGAAAACAAGTGAAGCTGATTATTTGCAAGTAATCCGTTCTAAAACGGCAAAATTATTTGAAGCAGCAGCACAACTGGGAGCGGTGATAAGTCAACAAAACAGTCAATATGTGCAGGCTATGAGCGTCTATGGCATGCACTTAGGCACCGCTTTTCAAATCATTGATGATGTCTTAGATTATAGTGCTGAAACAGATGAAATAGGCAAAAATATTGGAGATGATTTGGCAGAAGGTAAACCAACCTTACCCCTGATTTATGCATTAAAACATGGGACGCCATCTCAACAGCAGATTTTGCGTGAGGCGATTATTAATGGCAGTGGAGAAGTCATGGCAGATGTTATCTTAGCCATTAAATCGACCCATGCGATAGAATATTCGATACAAATTGCACGTGACGAAGTCAAGAAAGCAACAGACGCCTTGACAATATTACCTGTTTCTCCTTATAATGACGCACTGTATACGCTGGCTCAATTTTCTGTTGAGCGTCGATATTAAACTAAATTAACAAATAAGGAGAATAATAAAAATGGAATCAATGCTTGGATTCTCTATTGCAGTGTTAATTGCAGTAATTGTAGCTAAAGATGCTAATAATAGAGGAATGAATGGCATTGGATGGGGAATATTTACATTCTTCATGTGTATTGTGGCAATTCCAGTGTATTTAATTGTAAGAAACTCAAAGTAGCGTAATTAATTTTGTGAATTATCAGAAAATACATATAATATGGAGGATTTTGCTTCTTATTATACTAATAGGCTTTGCTTCAATTAGAAATAATCCTCTTGTTAGGCTTGAAGCTCTATTGGGGTTATCCCCTTCCCCTATCGAGCGTTTTTTTGGTGTAAAGAGCTTATTTAGTGGTATGACGGAAGGAATTCATCAGTTTGTGCATTTGAACATTGTATCTTCAATAAAGGCGAATATATTTGCACCATTGTTCATTATAATAATAGTCTATAGTATATTGTCTTGGAATATTCCTAAAATGGATACTAGAAAAAAGGAATATTTTTTTTTGCAGTTTTTATAGGTTTATCAGTAATCGTTAATCTGGTAAATTAGATTTATTTGGAAAGCACAATGCTCCATTGTCGCTATTAAAACGGGGTGTAGCTCAGCCTGGTAGAGTGCTACGTTCGGGACGTAGATGCCAGAGGTTCAAATCCTCTCATCCCGACCATTTCAAATAAAGTCTGGCTTTTTTTAGCCAGGCTTCCTTTTTCTGTGTGAAACGCATCAATTTTTAAGTAGGAACTGATGTTAC
>DAOVZS010000074.1 GCA_030635005.1 Thiomargarita sp.
AAAGAATTAGCACAGCTATTAGGGGGCACACTCCATTGCCATAGTGTGGAACATGAAGGGGCAACTTTTACACTGATTTTTCCTTTAAAAATACCGAAAAACCAAGAACCCCTGAACACGCCTGAGAAAAAAGCGATTGTGCCACTTGAAGACAAGATAAACATTGTCTTTAAAGACAAAAAAATCCTTATTGTTGATGATGATATGCGTACGCTATTCCTATTAAGCGGTGTTTTTCAGAAACATGGCTTACAGGTTTATAAAGTCGCTAATGGTCAAAAAGCACTGGAAGTTTTGGAAAATGAACATGCGATAGATGTGGTCATCATGGATATCATGATGCCTGTGCTCGATGGTTATAAAACCTTACAGGCTATTCGGAGTCAAGAACGTTTTAAGAATTTACCCGTTATTCTGGTCACTGCAAAGGCGAGTAAAGAAGAACAAGCAAAAGGGCTGGCAGCCGGGGCAAATGAGTATTTAATAAAACCTGTTAATGTTCAAACACTATTATCACTCTTACAGTTATATTTATATCCCTAAATGAAAAAAGCCAAAATTCTGATTGTTGATGATAAAATCGCAAATCTTGTTGTATTAGAAAAATTGTTGGCTCACAAAGATGTCGAATTTATTCGGGCTCATTCTGGTGAAGAGGCTTTAATGAAGCTGATTGACCATGAATTTGCATTAGCGTTAATTGATGTGCAAATGCCCGGAATGGATGGTTTTGAAACCGTTGAAATCATGCGACAAGATTTACATACACAACATTTGCCTATTATTTTTGTGTCTGCCATTTATACAGATGAATACTATAAACTACAGGGGATCAAAGTCGGTGCTGTGGATTTTGTTACTAAGCCCATTATTCCTGAAATATTACAAGGAAAGGTGCGTATTTTTCTTGAAATTTACCAACAAAAACAAGATTTACAACAATATCAACAACATCTTGAAGACCTTGTCGAACAACGTACCGAAAAGTTACACAAGCTCAATCAACAACTGTTAGATGAAATTATCGTACGCAAGCAAGCCGAACAAACCGCCGAATATGCGAATAAAGCTAAAAGTGAATTTATTGCGAATATGAACCATGAAATCCGCACACCTATGAATGCGATTATTGGTTTTTCTGAGCTTCTATTAAAAATGGTCACAGATAAACAGCAAAAAAATTATCTTTCCTCAATTCAAACGGCGACGCAAAGACTGCTGACCTTAATAAATAATATATTGGATATTGTCAAGATTGACGAAAACACCATAGAAACGATTGATCCGAGAGTTTTATTTGCATATTTAGAACAACAATTTTCACTTAAAATTGCTGATAAAGGATTAGCCTTGACTGTTCATATTGATGAACAAGTGCCCCATACTTGTTTCTTAAATGGGGCACACCTACAGCAAATTTTAGTGAATCTTCTTGATAATGCCTTAAAATTCACAGAAGACGGTGATATAAAAATCAGCCTTTTAAGTCGATCTTCTAAAAACAAGGACAACATTCATTTAATCTTTACGGTAGAAGATACGGGCATGGGTATTCCCATAGAACAGCATGATAATATTTTTAAGGTATTTCAACAATTAGATGGGCAAAGTACACGAAAACACGGGGGCACAGGTGTAGGATTGGCGATTTGTCAACGATT
Organism: Thiomargarita sp.; assembly: GCA_030635005.1. GTDB lineage: Bacteria > Pseudomonadota > Gammaproteobacteria > Beggiatoales > Beggiatoaceae > DAOVZS01. Next base: position 1,662 of record DAOVZS010000074.1, read on the forward strand.
AAGTGAATTAATGACGGGCACATTGATCCTGACAAGTCAGGTTGGTATAGGCAGTGTTTTTACATTAACTTTGAACGATGTTAAAGTGGCGATTAAAAAAGACAGTTGTGATAAAAATATAGAACACATGACAGAATCCCTAAAAATAACACATCTTGAAAAGCTCACGTGTGCAGAGAAAGAAAAATTACCCGAATTGATTGAAAAATTAACACAAATGCTCCCCACATGGGAAAATTTTAAGGGGGCACTTGAAATGGAGAATGTGGAAGACTTCACGGCACAACTCATAGATTTAAGTAAAGAATACAATCTGTCATGCTTAGGTTGCTATGCACATCAGTTATATGAATTAGCCCAAACTTTTGAGTCTGCAAAGATTAGAACCGCCTTAAAAAAATTCCCTGAACTGATCAAGACAATATCTGACTTCAATACTTCATACAAATCATCACAATGACACATTTAAATATCGGTATTCGCTTAGCAATTGGATTTGGTATTGTATTATTTTTGACCTTGATTGTAGGCCTTAAAGCAATCACAGAAATGCAGTATTTAGCCACTAACATTATACAAATCCACAAACATCCCTTGGCAGTCAGTAATGCAGTGCGTGATATTAGGGCTGATATCATTGCCATGCATCGTTCTATGAAAGATGTCGCTTTAGCAAAAAATCTTGGACAAATTACAAAAGCAGCCAACATTGTAAACCAATATGAACAAAAAGTGTATCACTCTTTTAAATTAGTATTTCAACGTTTTTTAGGGGATAAACGTGATGTAAAAAGAGCACAATTGGCTTTTTCAGAATGGAAAATGATTCGTGATGAAGTGATTTATCTAATGGAACATGGCGAAAAAGACAAAGCGGCTAATATTACAAAAGAAAAAGGGGCACAACATGTTGAGGAGATGAATCAAAAAATACAAGTCATGATTGACTTTGCAAGCAATAAAGCCGATAGTTTTTTTAAAAATGCACAAGAAAATAGTCAATGGGCTATTTCGGTGATGATTATTTTATTGACGTTAACCTTTTTAAGCAGCATGATTATCGCTATCACGATTACCTTCAGTATTGTCACGCCATTAATTCAAATCGTTGCAAAAATAAAAAAGGTTGCGACAGGTGACTTAAGTCAAGATATTAAGAGTTATCGTAATGATGAAATTGGTGAATTAGCACGTTCAACATATACCATGATTGACACCTTGGCTAATGTTGTCAGTCAAATCAATACGATTGCAGAAGGTGATTATCAAGCAAATATTGCCCCCCGTAGTGACAAAGACACCTTGGGCATTGCTTTACAAAAAATGACTGAAAAACTTCGTCAGATTTCAGCTGAAAATCAGCATCAAAATTGGTTAAAAACAGGTCAAACAGAATTAAATAATGTGATGCGCGGTGATTTAAATCAAAAAACATTTTCACACAACGTCATTACTTATATCGCACAGTATTTAAAGGGACAAGTAGCCACATTATATTTATATGATGACAGTAGAAAAGTACTGAAATTGACTGCAAGTTATGCTTTTAAGCATCGCAAAGGGGTTAATAATATATGTCAAATAGGTGAAGGCTTGATAGGACAAGCGGCTCTTGAACAAAAAATGATTACCGTGACAGATGTGCCTGAAGATTATATCAGTATTAGCTCAGGCCTTGGTTATGCAGCCCCTAAAAATATTATTATTGCCCCGATTCTATATGAAAATATTTTAAAAGGGGTGATTGAATTGGGTTTGTTTCATCCCATTTCTGAACAAGCATTGCAATTTTTATCCCTTGTGACCGAAAATATTGCCATTAGCCTGATTTCCGCCCAATCTCGTACGCAAATGACTGATCTTCTGGAACAAAGTCAAAGACAAACAGAGGAACTGGCTACCCAACAAGAAGAATTAATGTCAACGAATGAAGAATTAGAAAAACGGACACAAGCCTTAGAAGACAATGAAACCTCACTGCGTCAACAACAGAATGACTTAGAACTGGCCAATAGCGAATTAGAAGACAGTCGAAAAGAAGTTGATAAAAAGGCAGAAGAAGTCGAAATTTCTAGCCGTTGTAAATCTGATTTTTTAGCCAATATGTCCCATGAACTGCGTACCCCTTTAAACAGTTTACTCATTTTATCACAACAATTAGCAGAAAATGAAGACGGAAATCTAACGATAGATCAAGTAGAGTCTGCAAAAATTGTGTATAATGCAGGACAAGATTTATTACATCTGATTAATGAAATACTCGATTTATCAAAAATAGAATCAGGTAAAATGTCTCTTGTGTTGCAAAATGTAATTTTAAAGGATTTGGGAAACATGCTTGAAAGTAATTTTAAGCCTATTGCGGAACAAAAAGAATTAGTATTCCAAGTCACTTTTGCAGAAGATATACCTGAAACGTTTGAAACAGATCCGCAACGACTGTCACAAGTACTCAAAAATTTATTATCTAATGCCTTCAAATTCACTACAAAAGGTAGAATCACACTTCATTTTAATATCAATGAGCATCAACTTGAAATTTCTGTGATTGATACGGGCCTTGGGATTCCAAAAGATAAGCAAGCGATTATTTTTGAGGCTTTTCAACAGGTAGATGGCAGCACTGCTCGTCAATATGGCGGTACAGGTTTAGGCTTATCCATTTCTAAAGAATTAGCCAGATTATTAGATGGTGAGATTCGATGCCAGAGTATCGAAAACAAAGGCTCAACCTTTACACTGTTGCTCCCATTAAAGCAAGTACAACATACTGTTGCCCCTCTGATAGTCTCCCCTCCCTTGAAAAATATTGAGGATGATCAAGAAGAAAAAATATATTTTAAAAATAAAAACATCCTCATTGTAGATGATGACATGCGTAACCTCTTTGCACTTTCTAGCACGCTTCAAAAGAAAGGCTTATCGGTGCATAAAGCAGCGAACGGTGAAAAAGCCTTAGAGATGTTAGAGCAACAATCACCTACGATAGATTTAGTCGTAATGGATATCATGATGCCCATTATGGATGGTTATGAAACAATGCGTATCATTCGTGGCAAAACAAAATTTCGGAATTTACCCATTATTGCTTTGACAGCAAAGGCGATGAAAGATGATAGAAACAAATGTCTTGCAGCAGGTGCAAATGATTATTTAACAAAACCTGTTGATTTAAAAAAACTATTTTCACTCATACAAGTCTGGTTGCATAAATGAAATTGATGCTTATTAACAATCACACAAAAAGAGTCCTTTATGTGACATTACTGATGATGCTCATGTGTCCCTTATCATTATTTGGACAAGAACAGTTGATTACAATTGGCACTTTGTCTTTTCGTTCCAAAGCAGACAGCTTAAAAAAATGGCAAGCGACTGCGGAATATCTCACCACCGCTTTGCCCGGTTATATGTTTAAAATTGTTCCTATGAATTATCCTGAATTGGAAGCAGCGGTGAAAAAAGAGCAGATCCATTTTATACTCACCAATACAGGACATTATGTCATGTTAGAGGCGGAATATGGGATTACACGCATCGTCACTTTAGATAAATCGGTGCACGGAAAAAGTGTCAATCAATTTGGAGGCGTTATTTTTACACGTGCTGATAGAACAGATATCAATACACTGAAAGACTTAAAAGGGAAATCTGTGCTTGCAGTGTCTCAAAAATCTCTGGGTGGGTTCTTAGTGAGCTGGGAAACATTATATCAGGTGGGCATTGATCCTTTTAAGGACTTTTCAAGATTATCATTTAATGGTATGCCACATGATGATATTGTTTTTAAGGTGAAAAATAAACAGGTCGATGTGGGGATGGTGAGAACCAGTATTTTAGAAAGCCTTGCACAAAATGGACGTATTCAGTTATCGGATTTTAAAATATTAAATCAACAACAGAATGCGCATTTTCCTTTTATACATTCTACGCAGTTGTATCCAGAATGGCCTTTATCAAAAATGAAAGCGACTTCCAATGATTTAGCTAAAAAAGTCGCTTTGACACTTTTAAATCTTTCCCCCAATCATCAGGCTGCTAAAACAGGACATTATACAGGGTGGTTAGTGCCTATGAACTATCAGCCTGTTCATCATATCTTGAAAACATTACATGTAAGACCTTATGATCAAGTCTTGACATTCTCCTTAAAAGATGTGATTTTGAAATATTTTTATCTTATTTTTGGGGGTATTGCGATCGCATTTACCGCTATTTTTATATTGCTCTCCAAAATACATCGCATTAATACCATTTTAAAAAATGATATTAATCACCGCCAACAGATTGAAACAGCATTACGAGCCAGTGAGCAAAAATACCGTTTATTATTCAACAGTGGTCAAGATGCCTTATTTGTATATTATATCACTGATTCTCAACCGGGTACTTTTATAGAAGTGAATAAAATAGCGTGTAATAGACTAGGTTATAGCAGAGAAGAATTGCTTTCCTTAACACCTTGGCATATTAATACGCATACTCATAAAATAAATGTTACTGAGATTTTTAAAGAACTACACCGCAAAAAATGGGTACTTTTTGAAACAATCCATACGAGTAAACATAAAACAAATATCCCCGTTGAAATCAATTCGCATTTATTTGAACTTAATGGGAAACAAGCCGTATTATCTATTGCACGTGATATCACCACACGCAAACAAGTGGAAAACACATTAAAAGAATATCAAAATCATCTTGAAGACATGGTAGAATACCGTACCTTAGAATTGACAGTGGAGAAAGATAAAGCAGATACGGCTAATCATGCTAAAAGTGAATTTCTTGCCAATATGAGTCATGAAATTCGGACGCCTTTAAATGCAGTGATTGGATTTTCTGAGCTTCTGTCAAAAATGGTGACTGATAAAAAACATAAAAATTATCTCATGTCTATTCAGACCGCGGGTAAAACATTACTCACCTTAATTAATGATATTCTTGATTTGGCTAAAATTGAGGCGGGGCGATTAGAAATTCAATTAGAAGCCATTAATCCAAGATTTATGTTTACAGAATTAGAACAATTATTTCATCTCAAAATGGCTGAAAAAGGACTTTTATTTAAAGTAGACATTGATAAAAACTTAGCGTCTGCCCTCATATTAGATGAAAATCGTTTGCGACAAGTATTGCTTAATTTGATCAGTAATGCCATTAAATTTACAGAGAAGGGAGAGATTAAAGTCAGTGTCTGTCAATATAAGCAAGATCATCACACCATTGATTTAAAAATTTCCGTTGAAGATACAGGTATTGGCATTCCTGCAAAACAACAAAATCATATTTTTACCTCTTTTCAACAAATGGATGGTCAAAGTACACGGAAATATGGCGGGACTGGATTGGGATTAACCATTAGTAAACGATTAATTGAGATGATGCAAGGTGAAATTACACTTACAAGTCAAGTGGGCATCGGTAGTGTGTTTGAAATCACCTTGCGATCAATTGAAGTACATGATATGATACCTACTCCGAAAGAAAAAGATGATTTTGACATTTATACGGTTTCTTTTGAACCCGCAACCATACTCCTAGTAGATGACATTGAATCTAACCGTGAACTGATTTGTGAAAATCTATCTCACGTCAATTTAAAAGTGATTGAAGCTGACGATGGATACAAAGGCGTTCTTTTTGCCCAAACATATCATCCTGATCTCATTTTAATGGATTTAAAAATGCCTATTATGGATGGATATGAGGCTATCAAACAGTTAAAACAACATGAAAACACACAAAATATCCCTGTGTTTGCCTTAACAGCCAGTGTACTTGGAAAAACATCAGCATCAGATCAATTTGATGAATTTTTATCGAAACCCATTCAAATACCCAAACTATTAAGAGCATTATCACGTTATTTAAAATATACGCATCATCCCATTCTGAAACAAAAGACAGAAACCATAGCTGTTATCAATACATTAAGTCCATCAGAACGGGAAAAACTGCCTGAATTAAACGAAAAACTGTCACAATTAATACCAAAATTAAAGAGTTTTAGTGGCGCATTAGATTTAGATCAGGTTCAAGAATTTGCCAAAAATATGCGTGATTTAGGACATCAATACTCGATATCATCTGTCACTCACTTTGGAGTTCATTTGTATGAATTAGCCCAAAATTTTGAATCAGCTAAAATCAGAACTTTGTTAAAAACATTTCCTGATTTGATAAATTCCTTAAAAACACGATGACTTCAAAAAATTTGATACAATTATCTCTGAGTATTCTGAGCGTTTTAATCATATCCTTTGCGTATTTACACTCTGATGTTACAAAAGAAGCCCATTATGTCACCTCAGACAAATGTCAAGAATGCCATCCTTCCCATTATGAATCTTGGAAGAAAAACACTTTGCACCCCTATATGTTTTTACCTGTTACCTCTCCTGATGCTGAAATTTTGGGAGATTTTGACAGTGGTAATCCTTTGGTGACGTTTAAAAAAGAAGAAATCGAATTTGTGTTGGGGCGAAAATGGGAACAAATATATGCCCGTATTATTGACGGTGAATATTATCCTTTTCCTGCCAAATGGTATGTTATTCAAAAACGCTGGGTTCCTTATAAGCTCGAAGATTGGCATCAAACTCCCATGTCTTACAAATGCAACGGCTGTCATACCACTGGTTTTGACCCTAATACGCTAGAATTTTCTGAGTTTGGTATTGGTTGTGAAGCCTGTCATGGACCGGGTAGCCTTCATGTACAACATGAAGCCACCGAACACAGACCCATCTGTAATTTTTGTCATGAGGATGAAAATCCCCATCATCATGACGCACAATCACGGGATATTCTTAACAGTGTCTCTCCTGCTGTCTGTGCACAATGCCATAATCGGGGTAAAACTCCCACAGGTGACGTGGTTAAGAGTGCCCAATTCAATTTTCCAGTAGGATTTAAACCCGGTGATGATATTCGTACTACCAATTTTACGCCTTCTACTTTAGAAACCGATAAAAAGGGTACAAATTGGTGGGGAAATGGACTGGCTAAAAATCGTCATCAAGAATTTAGTGACTGGAGTCAATCAGATCATTCTAAATCCCTGATTCACTTATTAGAAAGCCATGCTGATATGGAACAAAAACGGGGAAAGCTGACTAAAGAATGCTTACACTGCCACTCCACCGACTATCGTGCTGTGACAACAGGCGAAAAGCCAGATTTAAACACCGCAAAATTTGGCATCACCTGTGTTTCTTGTCATGATGCCCATGGTTATGATAAAAAACGTCCGGGTTTTGGGGATGGATCAGCTGTTTGTGGTGCCTGTCATTTACAAGTCATGGCTAATAATGAACATCGTCATACACCTTGTCCGACTGAACAAACGAATTGTGCAGATTGTCACATGCCGTTTGTGGTTCAAACAGGTGGATTTTTTAGTTTACGCAGTCATGCATTTAAAATCATTCCCCCTGAAAGCTCTCGGGGAAATAAGATGCCTAATTCTTGTCAAAATGGCAGTTGTCATACGGATAAAGATTTAGAATGGGCTGTCAAGAGTTATGAAGATTTTTATGGCAAAATGGATAAGTAACTAATGTTAGACCCTCTGTTTCTAAAAAATCCACAATTCACTTTCCTGAAATTCAGGAGAGCTATTTAAGGCGTAGAATCGGTTGTGCCTTCGCCCCAACGGGGCTTAATAATATAGCCAGGTGTAGGTTTCGTGCTATAAATTATGCAAAACATTAAGGGTATTATTATGATTGAACTTAGCTATTATGTGATATCTCACCCATGGAACTAAAAAATG
>DAOVZS010000129.1 GCA_030635005.1 Thiomargarita sp.
CCTTGATGTGATCTTTTTTCAAAACCAAGATTTCTCAAAATTTTTTTAACGTCTTCACAGGAAAGTGGCGGGTAATGAGCACTCATATGTTAGCTCGTTTATAAGGCATTAAAGGTATTGTTTCTTTAAAAAGACGATATAATCCATTTTGTGTGTGTATTAACATGTGAAAATAATACTTAAGCCATTCAAACAAGGGGGCTTTTCTCGAAAGTAACTGTTCAGCGTATTCCTTATCTTCTCCAACAAGGGCATCAGAGACATATTCTTGAACCATATTATCAAGTTTGATTTTGGCTTCTTCAAAACTGTCAGATTGTGCTGCTAAATCAAAATCAAGACAAAAAGCATTCCATTGTCCTTCTTCATATTTAGCATAAGCGGTTAATGTTAATTGACAGGGTTTCAATTGCATAATTATATGTGTTAAATCGAGAGCAATAAGTGTCATATTACAATAAATAGTGTGATTATTGCAATGTGTTAAAGGATTAGCAAGCACTCCCTTGTTTAGTCTGACGTTGGTGCAACATCGTAGTAATCGCATTCAAAACCAACCATTTTTTGTGACACCAGTTCGGAGCAAGCAAGATATCTTGAGAAGCAGTCGCAGTCACACGGTGATATACAACGTTATATGGTGTGCGTTCAATTAAATCAGCAGCAATAGAGACATAAGTATCCATATCTAAAGCCTGATACAAACCTTCTTTCCATTGTTTGGCTAAAATCGTATGCTTTACCACATGTAAGGGATGTAGTTTTAAGCCATCTACGCCCAATTCAAGTACACGTTCTAAGGTAATTAAATTATGTTTGCGTTCTTCACCAGGTAAACCAATAATAAGGTGGGTACATACGGGAATCCCGCGTGCTCTTGCAGCCAGCACCGTATCTTGATAGGCAGCAAAATTATGTCCCCGTTGTATACGTTCTAATGTGTCATCAAAAGAAGATTGCAACCCTAATTCTAACCATATCTCACAACCACGCTCTTGATAACTGCTTAATAAATCTAAGACTGCCTCGGAGACGCAATCTGGACGTGTTCCAATGGATAATCCAATAATACCAGGTATTGCCAATGCTTCTTCATACAAAGCACGCAAATGCGCTACATCTGCATAAGTATTGGTATAGGCTTGAAAATAGGCAATATATAATCGTGCTCCTGTCCGTTTCCCGACAATATTACGTCCTGTTTCTAATTGGGTTGCAACGGATTCTGGCGCATTAGGGTTGAAAGATTTGTTATTACAAAAAGTACATCCCCCATGTCCCTTGCTCCCATCTCGATTGGGGCAACTAAATCCTGCATTAAGCGTCAATTTATGCACGCGTTCACCGTAACGTCGTAATAAATCTTGACCCAATGTATTTATATAATCTGAAAGTACCATGTATTCAAGCTTAATTGTTTAAGATTCCACAACTCGCATGTAATGATTTTACATCAGATTATCTTATCATAAAAAAAAGAACAGGCTGAGATATCTCGCCCTTTCAGGGCTTGTATCCGTCCCCACCTAACACTTCTGCCACCGTATAAAATGATCCAAACACAATAATCCTATCATCAACATCAGCATGTTTAATAAGATATTGATACGCTTCTGTAATCGAATGATAAGACGTAATATGCGGGTTTGGGATAGTCGTAAAATGAGTGAGCAGAGCAGAAATCTTGGCACTGCGATCTGTGTTTAAAGGAGCAATATGCCAATCACTGATCTCATCTTGCATGATTTGTAACACAGATGCGATATCTTTATCATTAAGCATTCCAAACACAGCATGTGTTTTGCCTTGACAAGAAAGTTGACGTAATGATTGGCGTAATACTTGAGCTCCCAAAGGATTATGGGCGACATCTAATATACATGTGACACGTCCAGCCAATATTTGAAAACGTCCTAACAAACGCACTTTTTTTAAACCTTGCTGGATGGCAGATTTTGGGATCTTAAGATCCAATAAGTCAATTACCTTTAATACGCCTGCTGCATTACGTTGTTGAAAGGGGAGTAAATGAGATAAGGCAGTATGAATCTCAAAATCACGTCCTAAACAATATAAAGCTACCTTTAAATGACGCGCATGCTTAATAATACTGTGCGGTGGATTGGGATCTGAGCACACAGCAGGACGTTCAGCTCTGAAAATACCTGCTTTTTCAAATCCGATACATTCTCTATCAGATCCTAACCAATCAACATGATCAATCCCAATGGCGGTGATTAAAGCAATATCAGGATCACATATATTCACCGCATCCAAACGTCCTCCCAAACCCACTTCAAGCACTGCAATATCAATATGATGCTGTTTGAAAATCAATAAAGCTGCTAAGGTTGAAAATTCAAAAAAAGTCAAAGAAATCTCATTACGCACCTTTTCAATGCATTCAAACGCATGACAGAGCTCCAGATCAGTACGCTCACGCCCTGAAATACAGATACGTTCATTATAACGTAATAAATGCGGTGACATAAATCGTCCCACACGATATCCAGCTGCAGATAATATCGCATCAAGTAACACGACACTTGATCCTTTTCCATTAGTACCTGCGACGCTAATAACATGAAATGATGTGGGAAATAAATTTAAACGTTTGGCAACAGTATGACACCGACTCAAGCCTAATTCAATTTCTTGAGGATGTAAGGTATTCTGCCAATTTAACCAATGTTCAAGCGTTGTAAAATGCATCTCAAGATATCCTGTGATCTGATCAAAAAAAATCAAAAAAAAATCAAAAAAAATGAAAAAAAGTTTTGCAATTTACAGCATTTTAGGATATAATATGTATTTTAAATACATAACAATCAAAGAGTGAATAATCCATGGATGAGAACAAAAAACAAACATTAGCAACCACACTCAAACAAATCGAAAAACAATTTGGTAAAGGTGCAGTCATGCGCTTAGGAGATATCAATGCCACATTAGATATTGAAACCGTATCCACGGGTTCTTTAGGCTTAGATATTGCCTTAGGTGTAGGTGGATTACCCAGAGGGCGTGTAGTTGAAATTTATGGTCCAGAATCCTCAGGTAAAACAACACTCACCTTACAAGTCGTCGCAGAAATTCAAAAAGCAGGGGGCGTAGCCGCTTTTATAGATGCTGAACATGCGTTAGACAGTCAATATGCCAAAAATATTGGGGTTGATATTGATGAATTATATTTAGCACAACCCAATAATGGTGAAGAAGCCTTAGAAATTACAGATACCTTAGTCCGTTCGGGTACATTTGATTTAGTGGTTATTGATTCAGTCGCTGCCTTAACACCCAAAGCTGAAATTGAAGGCGATATGGGAGATTCACACATGGGCTTGCAAGCACGTTTAATGTCACAAGCCTTACGTAAACTCACCGCTAATATCAATCGTACGGGTACATTGGTGATTTTTATTAACCAAATACGTATGAAAATTGGAGTTATGTTTGGAAGCCCTGAAACTACGACAGGGGGTAATGCTTTAAAATTTTATTCTAGCGTACGTCTTGATATCCGTCGTATTGGAGCGGTAAAACGAGCAGATGAGATTGTCGGTAATGAAACACGTGTGAAAGTGGTTAAAAATAAAGTCGCTCCGCCCTTTAAAGAAGTTATCTTTGAGATTATCTACGGTGAAGGGATTTCTCATGAAAGTGAATTGATTGATTTAGGGGTGCAACACGATATTGTAGATAAAGCAGGTGCGTGGTATAGTTATAATGGCAATAAAATGGGGCAAGGTAAAGAAAATTCACGTTTATTTTTGAAAGACAATCCTGACATTGCCAAAACGATTGAAGATCAAATCCGTGAAAAACGGAATGGTAAAGCACCGTCAGATAAAGAACATGTGGAAAAAACACCTGTGAAAGCCACTACAGGAAAAACGCCTAAAAAATCAACTACTAAAAAGGCTTAATATTTAGAAAAACCAAGTTTTCACACTTGGTTTTTTTTTATCTTTTTTTTATCCCTACACAATTATGATTGATCCCACCTCTCTCACACAAGCACGTCATCGTGCTTTAGATTATTTATCAAGACGTGAACATTCCAATTTAGAATTATCTCACAAATTGAAACGCAAAGGATTTGAACATAATACTATTGACAGTGTATTAATTCAATTACGCACGGATAACTTGCAGAGTGATGAGCGTTTTATGGATAGTTATGTGCGTATGCGAACACATAAAGGTTTTGGTCCGTTGCGTATTCAACAAGAATTACGAGAACGTGGTATTAATATAGACTTAGAACGTAATGATGAGGGCTGGAATGCACGTGCTCATCAAGCTCGAACAAAACGTTTTGGTCAAGAAATCCCCGAAGATCAACGGGAACGTGCGAAACAAATGCGTTTTTTACAATCACGGGGATTCACCCATGTTCAAATTAAAACCACTTTATCTTTTAGTGAATATATTGAATGAATTATAAGCTATGAAAAACAGTGTTTCTCAATTACGCAAAAGTTTTTTAGATTATTTTGAGTCTAAAGGACATAAAACAGTTGCGAGCAGCCCTTTAGTACCTGCGAATGACCCCAGTTTATTATTTACTAATGCAGGTATGGTGCAATTTAAGGAAACTTTTTTGGGGCTTGAATCACGTAGCTATACACGGGCGACTACCTGTCAACGCTGCGTACGTGCTGGGGGAAAGCATAATGATTTAGAAAATGTCGGATATACTGCACGTCATCACACATTTTTTGAAATGCTGGGTAATTTCAGTTTTTGTGAATATTTTAAACGTGAGGCGATTCAATTTTCTTGGGAATTTTTAACGGTTATTCTTAAATTACCCCCAGAAAAATTGTGGATTACGATTTATGAAAATGACAATGAAGCAGCCGATATTTGGTTAAAAGAAATCAAAGTCGATCCCAATCGTTTTTCCCGTTGCGGTGAAAAAGACAATTTTTGGTCAATGGGCGATACAGGACCTTGTGGACCTTGCTCAGAAATTTTTTATGATCATGGTACTGATATTGTAGGTGGACCACCGGGATCACCTGATGAGGATGGAGATCGTTATATTGAGATTTGGAATCTCGTTTTTATGCAATATAATCGTGATGCCTCTGGACATTTAACGCTATTGCCTAAACCTTCGGTAGATACAGGTATGGGTTTAGAACGACTGGCAGCTGTGATGCAAGGCGTACATACTAATTATGATATTGATTTATTTCAAGCACTCATTAAAACGATTGCTAATTTAGCAGAATGCAAGGATTTACATCATAAATCCTTACGTGTGATTGCGGATCATATCCGTGCCTGTACTTTTTTAGTCATCGATGGGATTGTGCCTTCTAATGAAGGACGGGGTTATGTGTTACGACGCATTATTCGACGAGCGATTCGACATGGACACAAATTAGGATTCCGTGAACCCTTCTTTTATCGCTTAGTCAGTGCAGTAGAAGTACAAATGGGCACTGCTTATCCTGACATCACTCAAAATAAGTCCTTAATTCAACGTCTCTTAAAACAAGAAGAAGAACGTTTTGATCTCACTTTAGATCGGGGCATGCGTTTATTAGATAACGCGATGAGTGCATTATCTAGCAAAACTATCTCAGGGGATATCATCTTTGAGTTATTTGCAACGTATGGTTTTCCTGCTGATTTAACTGCGGATATTGCACGTGAACGGGGTTTAAATGTGGATATGGCTGATTTTAATCAGAAATTAGCACTTCACAAAAAGATTAGTCAAACCGCTCAATTTGATATTAGCATAACCACTCAATTTAATCAGAGCATTCAATATATTAGTAAATTTACGGGTTATGAGCAAGATAATGATCACAGTGCCGTACTCGCTTTATTTGCAGAAGGTGCGTTAGTAGCGGACTTAAATACGGGGCAAGAAGGGGGCGTGATTTTAGAACAAACGCCTTTTTATGCCGATTCAGGCGGGCAAGTAGGGGATACAGGATTTTTAAAACTGGGAGAATGTATCTTTCAGGTTAAAAAGACCCAAAAAATGGGAAAAGCACATCTCCATTTAGGCAAAGTC
>DAOVZS010000029.1 GCA_030635005.1 Thiomargarita sp.
CATATTCATCAATCAAGAGGTATATTTTATAGGGGGTTGATTCAATCGCTGCAAAAACAGACTGTAGAGAACGGACAGCATTATTCTCATGGATTTGGATATCATAATCTAAAAAGTTCTTATAATGCCTGATAAATTGTTCAATCGAACCATTAATATGGTCATGCATTCTTTGTCGAATGTCAGCAGGATCACCTGTCGGATCGATATCTGAAAAATCCCAATTAAGAATAAAATATTGATTATGTTTAGGCGTGGGATGTTGTCCAATGGCTAAAGATCCAAAGAGTCGTTCAAACTCAGAAGCTTTAGCCACATCATAATAATTTTCTAACATAGACAACAAAAGACTTTTTCCAAATCGACGAGGCCGTAAAAAAAGTAATTGCTCTCCTGCTTCTTCAATAAGACGTATATGCTGAGTACGATCAACATAGAAAAATTTGTTGGTAATCAGTTTATCAAAATCACAAATACCATAAGGAAATTTTAGCATGTCATCGCTCCTATTGTGTTATTACTATAATTATGTTCTAATATTCCCCATTTATCTCGTGATAATGCAGGAAGCGTATAACAGATGACTGCACTCTTTGAATTAAAATCCAATATCGTTAGATATACGGGGATTTGGACATTAGATACCCTAGATTATCAAGTCGAACGCCAATTAGAAAACATTTCTTTAGCACAAAAATCTACGATTATTTTTGACGGAGATGCGATAGAAAGTATGGACAGTGCGGCAGCTTGTTTACTGTTTAGCACACAAAAGTCCTTAGAAAAAAAAGGACATACCGTTATTTGGCAAGGGTTTAGTGCTAATCACACTGATTTATTACACATGATTCAAAAGTATGTCACGCCTTTGAATACCCCGCCCGTTTCTCCCAATATGTTAGAACAGATTGGACGTAAAACAGAACAGTATGTCATACAAACTGTTGATTTTCTAGCATTTGTGGGGGAAAGTTTTTGGGTCAGCTTGCAAGCCCTTGTATCACCGCGTCATATTCGGTGGAAGGCTGTGTTTTCCAATATTTACAGTGCTGGAGTGACCGCTCTTCCCATGATTAGTGTGTTAGCATTTTTAATGGGTGTCATGTTAGCGTATCAAGGCGGGCGTCAATTAAGCCTTTATGGGGCAAATATTTTTATTGTTGATTTAGTCGGTATCACGTTTTTACGTGAATTATCTCCTTTATTAACCGCAATTATGATTGCAGGGCGTAGCGGTTCTGCGTTTACAGCACAAATAGGTACGATGCATTTAACGCATGAAATTGATGCGCTACGTACCATTGGTATTGCGCCCATGGATTTATTAATGTTGCCTAAATTGTTCGCTTTAATCATTATCATGCCTTTATTAACGGCATTTGCTGATATTATGGGTATTTTGGGGGGCATGTTGATTGCCTATATATCCTTTGATGTGAGTATCAGCGATTTTTTAGAACGTTTTCCACAAGCCATTTCTCTAAGCCATTACTTGATTGGTATTGGTAAAGCCCCAGTTTTTGCAGCTGTGATTGCTATTGTGAGTTGTTATCAAGGATTTCGGGTGACAGGAAGTGCCGATAGTGTGGGCAAACAAGTGACGATCAGTGTGGTACAAAGCATTTTTCTGGTGATCATCGTAGATGCTTCATTTTCAATATTGTTTAATGGAGTCGGGCTATGATACATATTAGCCAGTTAGAAACACGATTTGGGACACTTGTACTGCATGAAAATTTAAATCTCAACATAAAAAAGGGAGAAATTATTGCGATCATTGGGGACAGTGGATCAGGTAAGTCTACGTTGCTGCGTGAAATGATCATGCTTGATAAACCAAGTGCAGGCTCCATCACAGTGCTTGGTCAAGATGTACTGAATATCACAAAATCACAGTGTTTATGGTTACGACGTCGCACTGGTGTCATGTTTCAACAAGGGGCTTTATTTAATGCATTGACTGTCGCTGAAAATATTGCCGTTCCTTTATATGAACATACACAACTGAGCAAACGTTTGATTAGAAAAATCACTGCCTTTAAAATTGCCTTAGTAGGCTTGCCTGCCCATACACAAGATAAATATCCTTCCCAACTCAGTGGCGGTATGATAAAACGAGTGGCGGTAGCCCGCGCATTGGCTTTAGATCCTGAATTATTATTTTTAGATGAACCCACCGCAGGTTTAGATCCCATTAGTGCCTTAGCCTTAGACGAACTCATTTTGCGACTTAAAGAATTATTAGGCTTAACGGTCATTATGGTCACGCATGATTTAGACTCATTGTGGGCAATTACGGATCGCGTCGCAGTATTAGCAGATAAGCATATTTTTGCTGTGAAACCTATTCAAGAATTGACGCAGCTTAATCATTCTTGGTTACGTGATTATTTTCAAGGTCCACGAGGACGTGCTGCCCAACCGTATTAAAAAAGTATCCTTATGGAGAGTAAAGTTAATTACGCGATTATTGGCTTATTTGTTATCTTATTAAGCCTAATGCTATGTATCACCATCATCTGGTTAAGTGTAGGTACAGAACATAAAACCTATCAAACCTATCAAGTGTTTATACAAGAATCGGTATCAGGCTTAAATCATAAAGCCTCCGTCAAATATCGTGGTGTGACAGTGGGTTATGTACGTGACATCGCTTTAGTGCCCGAACGTCCTAATGACGTACGCATCTTATTAGAGATAGAAATCGGTGTCCCTTTAAAACGTGATACATTCGCACTCCTATCGACACAAGGTTTGACGGGATTAGCCTATATTGAACTCACAGGAAGTAGTGTGAATGCCTTGCCCCCTCTTCATGAAACAGGACAAGCCTATCCAGAATTAAAAACACAATCATCCTTGTTCGTACGCTTAGATACCGCAGTATCCAAATTTTTAGGACATGTGAATCATGTTGAACCGACTGTTATTTTAAATAAAATAGATAATTTATACAATCACTTAAATGTGTTTTTATCCCCACAAAATCAGACCTCTGTGAGCAATATCCTACAAAATATGGATCATATCACAAGTGTCTTAGCCACCCGTACCAACAATGTTGATTTAATGTTATCCAATTTATTAGAAATGACTGAAAAAGCAAATCGTGTGTTCGCTTCTTTTGAAAACACAAGTATAAAATTTAGCGAAACAGCCCAAGATATTAGCAAGGTGATTAAAAAGGGGAATAAGGATTTAGACTATTTTACACGTCAATCTCTACCTGAAATGACGCATACTGTGCGTGAACTTCGATTATTATCAACACATTTACGTCTTTTTATTCAAGAATTAGAACGTAAACCTAACATCCTTTTATTTGGGAAATGAGATGAAAAGACGACATTACACAATCATTCTATGTATTCTATTGTTGCAAACACTCATTTCTCCTGCAGCTTTTGCAAAGAAAACGAAACTTTATTTATTGAATGGTAGTTGGGAAAAAATCATTATTCCAGCGAGTGATACGGGTAAAACCTTATTAATCTCTACGCCAACTGCTGCCCCTGGCTTTGATACCACTGTATTAATGTATTCTAAAGGCGGATATGAATTATCATATTATACCGATGCAAAATGGGTCGACACACCCGCCCGCATGTTATTACCGTTAATTGTGCATCGTCTTGAAACAACCCGCCTCTTTAAAGCGGTGTTATCAGATGCCATTTCTCCTATTTTTGCAGAATTACGCTTAGATACCGAAATTCTACGTTTACAACATTATCGTAAAACATATCCGTATCCCCTTCGCTTTGTATTACGAGCACAACTCTTAGATTTAACAGAACGTACCGTCATTGCGACACAAGTGTTTAAAATTAAAACCAATGCACCCAGTGATAATGCAGAAGGGGGTATGTTTGCTGCAAAAGATGCCGTCGCATTGATGTTAAATGAATTGGAGAATTTTATTAGAGCACATATTAAAGTAAATACACATGAACAGGAATAACTTATGATTCGCAGTATGACAGGCTTTGCACGATGTGCCATACAAGAACCTTGGGGAGAATTGTGTTGGGAATTGCGTTCAGTCAACCATCGTTATTTAGACATTTCCATCCGTTTGCCTGAAGATTTTCGGAGTTTAGAAGTCACCATTCGTGAACATCTGCAGCAACAATTAAGCCGCGGAAAAATTGAATGTCATTTATATTATCACGCTCATAAGGAACATCAAGCCCATTGGCAGATTAATCAAGAGCTGACACAACAGTTATTAGAAGGAATACAACAGATTAATGCGATGACAGGCAATACGACTCCGCCTAATCCTCTGGATATTTTACGGTGGCAAGGGGTAGTAGAAACCAAACGCTTAGATGTTGACGCCATTGCTGATACGGTGATACAACATTTTGACAGTGCGCTGACAGAATTAATCGTACAACGAGAGCGAGAAGGCACACAATTAGCGGTTTTAATTGAACAACGATGTACGGCTATTGGGGTTGAAATGGTCGCTGTACGTCAAGATTTACCGCTTATTTTAGAAGCACAACGAAAACGTTTAGAAACACGTTTAGCTGAATTGCTTGAATTGCAAAGTGATCGTTTAGAACAAGAATTATTGATTTTTGCACATAAAATGGATGTAGCAGAAGAGTTAGAACGTATGGAAACCCATTTACTTGAAATACAAGATACTTTAAAGCAAACACACGCTGTCGGAAGACGTTTAGATTTCTTGGTACAAGAATTACACCGGGAAGCGAATACCTTAGGTTCTAAATCCAATCATATTAACACCAGCAAACGGGCGGTTGATATCAAAGTATTTATTGAACAAATGCGTGAACAAACACAAAATATTGAATAGGAAAGGATAATGAATCAGGGTACATTATATACCATTTCTGCCGCTTCTGGGACAGGTAAAAGTACTTTAGTCACCGCTTTAATTAACAGTATTGATAATCTTAAACTCTCAGTATCTCATACCACACGTATAGCACGAACGGGTGAAATCGAGGGGGTGCATTATCATTTTGTCAGTAAAACTGAATTTCAGCAGATTTTAGAAGCAGATGTTTTTGTGGAATATGCGACGGTATTTGACAATAACTACGGCACTTCAAAACAATGGTTATCAGAACAATTAAACGAAGGTATTGACGTCATTCTGGAAATTGATTGGCAAGGTGCTCAAAAAGTACGTCAGTTTCAGCCAAATCTGGTCAGTATTTTTGTTTTACCCCCCTCTTTTGAAATACTTGAAACACGTTTACGTGACCGTAAAACAGATAGTGAAGAGGTGATTCTGAATAGACTACGCGGTGCACGTGAAGACATCAGCCATTATATTGAATATGACTATATTGTTCTCAATGATGATTTTTCTCAAGCCTTAGAAGATTTACGCAGTATTATCCACAGTCAGACTTTAAAACGTAGGGGAGCTAAACCTAATATTCAAACCGTGTTAAAAGACTTGTTAAGTACTGACGTATGAAGGTTATGATGATTTGATATTCAATAAATCCAGGGGTGTTCCCCCTGTTTTTTAAGCAGCCGCCACAATATTTTTTTGGGTGACACATAAACATGTGCAATTATGACCTTGTTGATAGGCTGATTTCAAAGCAGAATCTGCATCAGATACCAGTGTGTCTAAAAGGATTTTATTGTGACCATTTGAAAAAGACAAGCCAATGCTCACGGTAATATTTAAGCCATTTGGTTTTAATTTAATAACCTGAAGGCGGACTTTTTCGGCAATAATTTTTCCCTTAGTCACATTACATTTTGGAATTAACAAAGTTATTTTTTTAAAATCAAATCGAACCATCATGATTTTTTGGGGTAAAAAATGACGCAAAAAATGTCCGAATACACGTAAGATATGATCACCCACGACATGTCCTTCTGTTTCATTAAGTGTTTCAAAATGATCAATATCAATCATCATCAAACAAATTTCCTTATGCTGACTCATAAACTTTTGTCCCTTTTCAAAAAGAAATGTTTTGTTATAGAGCCCTGTTAAGCGATCAGTGTTTTTGAGCTTATTTATTTTGCGTGCATAGCGTTTCAATTGCTTGTATTGGTGCTTGATTAATAACAATGTTTTTAATCTCGATAGAAATACTTTTTCAATAACAGGCTGCCTTATAAAATCATTCGCCCCTTGATAATACATGTCTGTGTCTGTCGAATCGCTTTCTTTTTGTTCAATCAATAATACAGGCATTTCTTGATAGGAATATTGCAAATCATAACGAATCTTTTGTACTAAAGCGCCCCCCGTCATCTCTTTTTCAAGTTTATCATGAATGACAATCATGTCAAATTCATATTCAGTTGTATTTTTTAAGCGTTCTAAGGCTTGCTCTCCACTATTGACTGAAATAATGTGTAATCCATACATTTCCATGATAGATAAAAGATCTATGCCTTTATCAACATATAATACCTTACCTACGATGCCAGAATGTCGTTGTAACGTTTCTTTGATAAATTTAACCAAACCATCATGGCCCAGTGCTTTATTGAAATAATCTGTCACCCCTGTTTCAAATCCTTTCTGCTGAATTTGAATATTGGCATCACTAGACACGATCAGTACGGGTGTCATGCGGTGTATTTCATTGTTTCGAATGGTACGACACAATTCAAAACCATCTAAATCTGGCAAAAGTCTTGCTGTAGTAATGAGATCAAATTTTTCTTGTTGTAAATACTCTATGGCTTCTTCAGCACTACCACAAACGATGATAACAACATTATTGATTTCCCTTTTTAAAATACGAGAAATAATAGTACGGGCCACTTTGGAGCGATCCACTATCATGATACGCAAAGATTTTTTTTTGGGAGCAACCATATTAAAATTATTTATTGATGAGATTAAAAAAACATGTTTTATTATTTTATCATAAAATAATCATTATGTTAAGAGATGATGATTTACATGGATAGGTTGGTTACTGATAAAGTCACTTTATTTACAGTTTTTCAAACTGGGCTCTCATCACCGCAATACGCTTACGATTAACACCAAAATCACTATAGCCAACACGTGATGCTGATCTGATGTGAATTTCTTGGGTAGGCGTAAAGAAAAATTCTAAATCATCCACAAACCCAAACCATGCACTTTTACATTCTACATGTAAATAATCCTCTGTTTCAGTCACAATATTTGTACGTGGATAATTATGGATAATCGTGATCAACTGCTTAAACGCATTTTTTTGTGTTCCCTTATATGCTAAGGGTTCAATATAATGATCTTTATCTTGGCTATGGCTAGAGACGCAATTTGGCGATTCTGGACAAGGCAATTGAGAATTACCTAAATTCATGGGCTTTGTTCCACTACAACTGGTGATGATAATTGAAAAAAAAATAGTCAGTATAAAGGATTTCATATTAAAATTGTATCTCTAACAGGTAATGTGATAAGATATGTAATAAGCATGTATATATAGTTACTTGAAAAAAAAGTGTACATGCTGTATCGTGTAAATGTTAATTGAAATATGCCGATGTGGTGGAATTGGTAGACACGCTGTCTTGAGGGGGCAGTAGCCACAAGCTGTGCCAGTTCGAGTCTGGCCATCGGCACCAGTCTTTTTTATTCATATCCTAGCACATACAAAAATAAAAATCTGTCATATTTTAAATAACAGCCCGTCTTTTTAACACGGACAAAGGATAAGCATGTTAGCTAATTATTTTCCCATATTTGTATTTATTATCATCGGCTTGATGATGGGAATTGTTTTACCCACCATAGGATATTTGCTGGGCAAACGAGAACCTGACCCAGAAAAAAATTCACCTTATGAATGTGGTTTTGAGGCATTTGAAGATGCACACATGAAGTTTGACGTGCGTTATTATTTAGTCGCCATTTTGTTTATCATTTTTGACCTAGAAATCGTTTTTTTAGTACCGTGGGCAGTGGTATTCAAAGGACTTGGCCTGTTTGGATTTGTGGCCATGATGATTTTTTTGGCGATATTGGTTATTGGCTTTATTTATGAATGGAAAAAAGGGGCACTCGAATGGGAATAGAAGGCGTATTGCGAGAAGGATTTGTCACTACCAATGCGGATGCACTCATCAATTGGGCACGAACAGGATCGATGTGGCCTATGACGTTTGGATTAGCATGTTGTGCGGTAGAAATGATGCATGCTGGGGCCTCGCGTTATGATATGGATCGGTTTGGTATCGTTTTTAGACCTAGCCCGAGACAATCCGATGTGATGATTATCGCAGGGACTTTAACCAATAAAATGGCAGGAGCATTGCGTAAGGTATATGACCAAATGCCCAATCCACGTTGGGTTATTTCTATGGGATCTTGTGCTAACGGGGGTGGATATTATCATTACTCTTACTCTGTTGTACGGGGTTGTGATAGGATTGTTCCCGTTGATATTTATGTCCCCGGTTGTCCCCCCACGCCAGAAGCCTTATTATATGGCATTTTGCAATTGCAACAAAAAATTAAACGCACTAACACCATTGCTCGTGTGAGCTAAGATATTATATGGCTACATCTCTTCAAACGCTACATTCCAAACTACAGGAACGATTTGCCAATATCCCTTTTACGGCAAATATAGCACTCAATGAACTCACCATAGAAATTCCCACAGCACATATTCTTAATGTGTGTGAGATCGTGCGTGATGAATTTGGATTTTCACAATTAATCGATTTATGCGGTGTCGACTATTCTACATATGGACAAGCCGATTGGGATACTCAAAAAGCAACCAATACGGGGTTTAGTCGGGCTATCAGTCCAGGTATTTTTAAAGGGGGAGAGGATAAAAAACGTTTTGCGGTCGTGTATCATTTACTCTCAATTGAACATAACCAACGTTTACGCATACGTGCATTTGCAGAAACCGATCCGCCACGTGTTGATTCGGTGATCCCTATCTGGAATTCAGCCAATTGGTTTGAACGCGAAGCTTTCGACTTTTTTGGTATTTTATTTGATGGGCATCCTGACTTGCGCCGTCTGTTAACCGATTATGGGTTTATAGGACATCCTTTCCGCAAAGATTTTCCACTAAGTGGACATGTTGAAATGCGTTATGATCCTGATAAAAAACGGGTCATCTATGAACCTGTGAGCATTCAACCTCGAACACTGTCACCGAAAGTGATACGCCAAGATAACCGTTATGCAACTTAAACGGATAGGAAACGCCCATGCCTGATATTCGCAACTACACCCTGAATTTTGGACCGCAACATCCCGCTGCACATGGGGTGTTGCGTTTAATTTTAGAATTAGACGGAGAAGTCATTGAGAGAGCCGATCCACATATAGGGCTCTTACACCGTGGCACAGAAAAATTAGCAGAAAGTAAATCGTTCAACCAAAGCATTCCTTACATGGATCGACTCGATTATGTCTCCATGATGTGTAATGAACATGCTTATGTGATGGCGATAGAACGTATGTTGGGGATTACGCCTCCCATTCGGGCACAGTATATTCGCGTGATGTTTGATGAAATTACGCGTATTCTCAATCACTTATTATGGTTAGGCACACATGGATTAGATGTGGGTGCAATGACCATGTTTTTATATTCTTTCAGAGAACGTGAAGACTTAGTAGATTGTTATGAAGCCGTTTCTGGGGCACGTATGCATGCCGCTTATTATCGCCCCGGCGGTGTTAATCGTGATTTGCCTGATCGTATGCCTCACTATCGCGCCTCTCAGTGGCATACTGAAAAAGAGGTTAAAGCCTTAAATACGAATCGTCAGGGCTCTTTATTAGATTTTATTGAAGATTTCACCCAGCGTTTTCCAAAATTTGTGGATGAGTATGAAACCTTACTTACAGATAATCGTATTTGGAAACAACGTACGGTGGGTATTGGGGTTGTTTCACCAGAACGTGCGTTACAATTAGGTTTTACAGGACCCATGCTACGCGGATCAGGGATAGAATGGGATTTACGTAAAAAACAGCCTTATGAAGTCTATGATAAATTAGATTTTGATATCCCTATTGGTATAAATGGTGATAGTTATTCTCGCTATTTAGTACGTATGGATGAAATGCGTCAATCCAATCACTTGATAAAACAATGTATTGACTGGCTTCGTGTTAATCCCGGTGCGGTAAAAGTAGCGGATCATAAAGTCACACCACCGCCACGTGAAACAATGAAAGGCGATATGGAAGGCATGATCCACCATTTTAAACTGTTTAGCGAAGGTTATTGTGTTCCAGCGGGTGAAGTGTATCAAGCGGTGGAACATCCCAAAGGAGAATTTGGCATTTATTTAATTTCAGACGGTGCTAATAAACCTTACCGTTTAAAAATCCGTGCGCCTGGATTTGCTCACTTAGCTGCGATGGAAGAAATGGCCAAAGGACATATGTTAGCAGATGTGGTGGCTATTATTGGCACGCAGGATATTGTGTTTGGGGAAATTGATAGATAGGAAAACTGTTGGGTTATATGCTTAATAACCCAACATTTTCTGGTATTGGATATTTAAAACTTCCATTGGAGTTTCCAATAGTCGTATGACAAGTAATCTTCTGATTCAACAATTACTATTAAAACAATAACAGGAAAAGAACTTAATGTTTTGTCAACAATGCGGAAAAAAACTACAATTAGATGATGCCCAATTTTGTCCTAAATGCGGCTCTCCTACTGCTAAATTGACTATTAAACCTATTGAAGGGCGATTTGAAACACTAATAACTTCCTTGTTTAAAACTATATTGATTGTAAGTATAGTTATAGGCATATTTAGTATAATTTTAGGAGAAAGCCTCAGCAATACTTTGCACCCCTTATTACAGGAATATTTAGCTCAAATTAATAAAGAAACAGTCAATGAAATTTCAGTTGCAGATGTAATATTAACGTGTTGTTTCCTGATTATATATTTTGTATCTTTGATAGGAGTATGGAAGTTCAAACGATGGGGACGTATTTTATATATTGTTCTAGCTATTCTCTCTCTTATTAGCCCAATAATTATTGGAACTGCTGTTGTGATAAACATTTGGCAAGCAGTATTAATAACAGTCTCTTATACTCTTGATGGAATACTTTTGGCAATGATGTTTACGGGACCCATCAGTAAAAAATTTCAGAAAACCATGTCAGTCAACTAATCAAATTGCTTCCATGAAAACAACCCATTGTCACTAAGCCATAATGGCTCTCCTGAGATTTAGGAGAGTAGTAAAGTTTTTATCTGAATCAGAATTTACAAGATTTAAGAATTTACAGAATGAGTAAAAGGCATAAACATAGGATGTGGGTTGTGCCTGTATTTATATAATTCTGAAAATTCTGATTTTCAGATAGGGTTTACAACCTCACCGTCTCCAAGCTGACCGTTTGCGATACTGGTCAACAATCCATTCTAAAACACTCCACCCATATCATATTGTTATATTTAAAAATTTTAATCAATTCAGGATCTCCTCAAATTCAGGAGAGTGGAGCGTGTGATTATGTCTGATGTAGAACAACAAGGAAGACTCTTTATGAGTATGTCTGATGTAAAACAAGAAGGACTTAAAATCAGAACACTCTTTATTCATAATTACAGAATGTTCCATGATTTTAAATTGACTTTCTTAGATAAAGATCATAAATTACCAGCTGTTACCGTGCTTTCTGGTATTAATGGTTGTGGTAAGACAACGCTTTTGGAATATATTAATCGTTTTGATACGAGCCCTCAATTCGATGGAGAAGACCATATTGAAATTTTTTTACAGGGCAAACCATTCACTATTTATAAAGATAGCAAAAAGAAACATACTCAGGGTATTCGAGAATATAAAAGCGGTGGTGTGATTTATTATCCTGTTGATTGTGGCAATATTATCAATTTAGAAGAGAAAATTAAAAGCTATCTTGATGAATTAATGTTTGAACAAGACTATAAAGCCAGCGAGGCTTACAGGGTATTGCGTACACATATTAATAAAATATTTTCTACGTTACAGTTAAAAATTTATTTTGGAGGCGTGGATAAGCATAAAAATATTTATTTTGAAAATGATAATAAGGAACATTTTAGTATTAATGCACTGTCTACAGGCGAAAAGACCTTATTGACAAAAGTTCTTGATCTCTATCTGAGTGACATTAAGAATAGCATTATTTTGATTGATGAACCAGAATTATCTTTGCACCCAACTTGGCAAAATAACATATTACAGTTGTATGAGAATTTTGCTGAAAACAATAATAACCAAATTATAGTGGCAACCCATTCTCCTCATATCTTAGCAAGTGCTAAAAGTAATAGCATATTGCTGCTCTCACTGAATAAAGGGAAAGTTGACGTCTCTGGTTTTGACCAAAGTTATGGGCTTGAGTTTAGTACAATATTAACGAATATTATGGGAGTCAAGCATTTAAGAACGCCCAAAATAGAAGAGCAGTTTGAAACCATTAAAAAACTGATTGCCTCAGAAGCGTTTGAAACAACAACATTGAAAGATTTATGGAAAAATCTTGAACAGCATTTAGGTTCAAATGATATAGATTTAAACTTGTTAAAGATGGAAATAGAAATGAAAAAGAAAAATGTTTAAAATTATCAAGAATCCACCAGATTATTTTGCAAAGAGTAAGCGGAAGGTTGAAGGAGCATTACAATCGGATGCTTGGAAAAATAAGCATATAAGCGAGATTAGAACTAAATTGCGAGAACATATCTTATCAAAAGAACAGTTTGTTCTTTGTGCTTATTGTGAAAAGAAGATTGACGAAACAGCAGATCGTTCAAATATTGATCACTTTAAGACCAGAAATTTATTTCCTAATCTGACCCTTGATTATAACAATTTATTGGTATCCTGTAATATACATGGTAGATGTTCAAATTATAAAGATAAAAATATTAAGTTGGATGATTATAATAAAATTCTTCATCCAGTCTTAGATAATCCTCATAATTTTTTTAACTACCTCCTGACGGGGGAAATATATTCTAAAAACAATTTAAGCTTGAGCGATAAAGAACGTGCTGAATTAACCATTGATCTGTTTCAGCTAAATCATCGTGGCTTAATTGAAGAAAGAAAAAAGATTTCAAAGCAATTAATAGCATATAAAGAATGCAAGCAAGAAGAAGTGGTCACATACTTATTAAGTTATAAAAGTTTTATCACCTGTTTTTATGAAAAATTCTGATTTTAATACGACCTTTACTTTTAATGAGTAATAAATACACCCCTAAACTTGGTAATATAATGACAGAAAATACACCAGAATATATAGAAATTGAAGAAGATGTGAAAGATAAAGATGCAGATGAAAGCGATGACTGGAGTCCTGGAGATATTGAGATTCCTTATGATCCAAAAGATATCGATATCGTATCAGAACAAAACAGCTTATCAACCATTATTGATATGATTGAAGATAATGTTATTGATCTCAATACAGAATTTCAAAGAAATGGAGAGTTATGGACGAAACAAACGATGAGTAGACTTATCGAGTCTATTTTATTACGTCTCCCTTTACCTGCATTTTATTTTGATGCCTCAGATGATGACAGATGGCTCATTGTTGACGGGTTACAACGAATCACAACATTCAAAAAATTTATCGTCGATAAAACACTTGTTTTAAAAAACTTACAAGTCTTAGCAGACTTAAATGGTAAAAAATACGATCAATTAGATAAATATTTCAAAAGAAAGATGGCACGTTATCAACTAACCACTTATTTAATTAAACCGGGGACTCCCCAAAAAGTTAAATATGATATTTTTAGCCGCATTAATACGGGTGGATTAGTGTTAACACATCAAGAAATACGCCATGCCCTTAATCAAGGAAAACCCATCAACTATTTAAAACGATTATCTCAAGATGAACGTTTTAAAACGATAGTGAATGTCAATGATAAACGCATGCAAGATCAAGAACTGATTTTACGTTACTTGGCTTTTTCAATGATAGACTATACAGAATATAAAGCACCTTTCCATTCTTTTCTGGATACTGCCATAGATAAAGTAGAGCAATCTGAAGTATTAGAACAGCTTGAGCAAAATTTTTGGCGTGCTTTAACAACGTGTCATGAACTATTTGGTAAACATATTTTTAGTCAATCAATCGCACGTCGCACTAAGCCCAAAATCAATGGAACATTATTTGAAATTTGGACAGTACACATTGGAAAATTGAATGTTCAAGAGATTGAACGTTTACTGTCTGCAAAAGAAGATTTTATCAAAGATTTTAAGAAGATTTTGCAACACGATAAGGCGTTTTCAAAATCCATTACGACTTCAACTGCGACTAAAACGGCAGTGACGACTCGATTTAAAACCATTGAAAATTTACTACGCACATACATATAAGTCTCATGATTACCAATATATACCTACAGAATTTCAAAGTTTTTCCAGAAATAGATCTCGCGCCTTCTCGCTTAAATATTTTTACGGGATTGAATGGCATGGGGAAATCCACCTTTTTGCAATCTCTATTATTATTGAGACAATCCTATCTACAAAACACCTTATTAGATAAAGGGTTATTACTCAATGGTGATTATATTGCTATTGGTAAAGGTAAAGATGCCTATTCCATGTATGCTACTGATCTTGATGGTATTATTTTTGAAGTGGAATGGGAAACAGCGCACACCTTACGATGTGAATTTTTGTATAAGGCAGACTTTGATCTATTACCGCTTAAAACATTAGCTGATAACCCGCATATTTACCAACAAGCCTTATTTACCAACCAGTTTCAATATTTACATGCTGAAAGAGTGAGCCCCCGAAACTTTTTTCCAGCGTCAGCATATCAGGTTGAACAAAATCACAGTTTGGGAAATCATGGTGAATTTACCAGTCATTTTATTGCTAAAAATCAGCGTCATAACATACCTATAGAAGCATTAGCACATCCAAACACGACATCATTGGTGTTATCAAAACAAATTGATGCGTGGATGGGAGAAATCAGTCCAAATGTTCGTGTGAGTGCGTTTTTATATGATGAATTTGAAATATCCCGATTATCCTATAAATTTGAAGTCAAAAAAGAATCCACTGAAGATATGAAACCCACGAATGTGGGATTTGGATTAACCTATGTGTTACCTATTATTACTGCTATTTTATCCGCACGTCCTGGAGACTTGCTTATCATTGAAAATCCAGAATCCCATTTACATCCACAAGGACAAGCCAGATTAGGCAAAATGTTGGCACTGGCGGCAGAACATGGCGTACAATTATTTGTAGAAACACATAGCGATCATGTCTTAAACGGGATTCGTGTTGCTGCGAAACAAAAACTGATCGCACCTGAACATGTGGGTATTTTCTTTTTTGAACGTGATTTGGATGAACATCGCACTGAAATCATTCAACCTTTTTTGGATGAAAATGGGCGACTTGATAAAACCCCCATAGGTTTTTTTGATGAATGGAGTAATCAATTAGATGAGTTAATAAAATAATATGGATTTTTACATTTTAAATGAACTTTCAATGAGGCCTTTTGCAACTAAAATTGAAGCAAGGGCTGGATTAGAAAGGTTTATACGTACGTGTGTAAACATGCGTGATTTAGAGCTGACACGCATGCGTTTGCATGAAAGTATGCCAGAGTTGCATGACTTCGAAATTGCTCCTGATTATCTGATATCACAATGGTTAAATGATACAAAAGTAAACACAGATTTTAAAAATAATTTTAGACAGATAATCACTTCTTCTCCCTTTCTCACGGAAGAAGAGCCTATTACAAAAGAACACGAGAGTCGTTCTGAATTTACCATCGCAATAGAGGGAGAACCCACATTAGCATATGGCTTAGGATCAGCGTATTTATTAGAGACGGTGTGCATGAGTTTGTTATCGCAAGATTTATGGGATAGTGAAGAAATACAACACGTTAAATATTACCTTCTCTACAATAATGGTTCTGAAACCACAGACACGATTCGCATTAAACATGTTTCACAACCCACACATGTTGCATTGCATCAATCTTGGTTTGAAGAGAAAAAACGTGAAAGTCTTCAAAAAGGGAAAGATTTATGGGAAAAAAGAGCAGAATTTTTTCCACATTTAAGTTTTTGTAGCCCAGTTAAACAACAATTGATCAAAATTGGAGTGCAATCTAAATATTTTGATCAGATTATTGAAAAATTGAAACAACTGGATCAATATGCGGAAACATGGAGCAACGGTGCTTATCAGGTTGAAAGATTAAGAGAAATTGGCGTAACAGTCAGTGGTGAATCTAAGACTACACTTAGAAAATATGGCGCACTTCGTACATTCAGATTACCTCATGGACAAAGAAAAGTATTTGAAGAACATCTTAAAATTATCGATTCTTGGCGTATCCATTTTTATCCAGATAATGACACACACACTATTTATGTAGGCTATATTGGCAAGCATCTTCCAATATAACAGATCATATCATGCAAAAAATAAATCTCCAAAAAACACAAATTTCTCTCCAAAAATTCGACTTTTCTACCCTATTTATTGACAATTTAGGCTGGAATCATCCCACGACTACACGGGATTTTCATCATGCACACCCCATTGCTGAACTCAGTATTCTCACCGTATTTGAAATCGTCTCAGAAGAAATTCCAGAACGTGCAGAACGCACACACATTTATCAAAAACTCTCAGAATATTGTCCTGAAAATATCTTGATTTTTACGGATAAACACACAAAATGCGTGTGGTATTGGATGACATCCAATAA
>DAOVZS010000243.1 GCA_030635005.1 Thiomargarita sp.
GCACTGATTAACATTATAGGGGGGGGGGAACAGGACTTTCAAAACACGCCACAAAAAAATAGTGTGGATTTTCAAGACTTTATTGAAAAACAAGCGTATTGGTTGGAAGATTATGCCTTATTTAAAGCTTTACATGTTGAAAGAAATATGGGGTGGTGGGAATGGCCTTTAGCATTACGTGATCGTCAACCCCAAGCACTTAACACAGCACAACAGCGTTTAAAAATCATGATTGAAGAAACGCGTTGGGAACAATTTATATTTTTTAGCCAATGGCAAGCACTCAAAGACTATGCGCATCACAAAGGCGTTTATTTTTTTGGCGATATTCCCATTTTTGTAGCCGAAGACAGCGTAGATGTCTGGGCACACCGCGAGAATTTCTTACTCAATACAGAAGGAAGACCTACCGTAGTAGCGGGTGTGCCCCCTGATTATTTTTCAGAAACGGGACAACGTTGGGGAAATCCGCTTTATGATTGGGCATATATGCAATCCAATCATTTTAGTTGGTGGCGCGATCGTTTACACAGCGCACAAGTATTATTTGATGTCGCAAGAATAGACCATTTTCGAGGATTTGAAGCCAGTTGGGCAATACAAGCCGCTTGCAAAACAGCGATTGAAGGGCAATGGATGTCAGTACCTGGAGAATCCTTATTTGAACAGCTTCAGGATATTGATTTACCTTTAGTTGCCGAAGATTTGGGTATGATTACGCCAGAAGTAACGGCTTTACGTGAAAAATTTGGATTACCGGGCATGAAAATCCTACAATTTGCCTTTGACAGTGGCAATGACAACCCCTATTTACCCCATAATCTAACAGAACACAGTGTTGTCTACACGGGCACTCATGACAATAATACGACCTTAGGCTGGTTTCAAGAATTACCAGAACATGCCCAACAAAAAGTATGTGACTATCTACAAATATCTCCCAATGACATGCCATGGGCTTTAATCGAAGCAGCCTTAGCCTCAGTCGCACAATGGGCGATTATCCCCATGCAAGACATCTTATCATTAGACAGCACCCACCGTATGAATACACCTGGTATCCAACAAAATAATTGGCGCTGGCGTTTTGATTGGAGCCAACTTTCTTCAGACATGCCGAAAAAATTAAGGCATATTTGTGGAAATTATGGTCGGGTTTAAACTCAAATAGAAACACAAATTCACTGACATGGAAGTCCCCAATAAATGGAAAAAAATTGATGTTAAAATTAAAAGAAAAGTTCGATTCTATTGTAAAAAAGTATGGTCGCGGATTCTTTTTCTTCATACTCGGCCTGTCGATTGGTCTGACATATAAACTCCTTATTATAATAGTCGATTGGATAACTAGCATGATCTAATTTTCTTACAAGGTCTTGTTTTGAGTGTGTTTCTGCTGGTGCCTGTGTTTCAGATGTGTATTCGTGTTATGATATTTTTTTCAAAATAATCATTAAAAACTAGGAATTTACCATGTTATGTCTCAATCAAAAAAAATCGTTGTTGGAATATCAGGCGGTGTAGATTCTTCTGTTGTGGCCTTATTACTCAAACAACAAGATTATGATGTACATGGCTTGTTTATGAAAAATTGGGAAGAAGATGATACGGAACACTATTGTAGTGCTACCGAAGACTTACGCGATGCCCAATCTGTTTGTGATGCCTTAGAGATTCCTTTACATACCGTCAATTTTTCAAGTGAATATTGGGATAATGTCTTTGCAGATTGTTTAAAAGAATATCAAGCAGGACGTACACCCAATCCTGATATTTTATGTAATCGTGAGATCAAATTTAAAGTATTCTTAGAATATGCTTTAAATTTAGGCGGTGCAATGATTGCGACTGGGCATTATGTTCGTATAAAAAAAACAGATCAACAGTATCACTTATTAAAAGGGATGGATACTCATAAAGATCAAAGTTATTTTTTATATACCTTAGGGCAATCACAATTAGCAAAAAGTTGTTTTCCCATCGGTGCACTTCAAAAATCAACTGTACGTGATTTGGCAAAAAAAGCCAATTTAGTCACGCAATTAAAAAAAGACAGTACAGGGATTTGTTTTATTGGAGAACGTCCTTTTAAAACTTTTTTATCTCGATTTCTGCCCGCACAGCCCGGTAATATTGAAACAGTAGAAGGACACATTATCGGGAAACATGATGGCTTAATGTTTCATACTTTGGGACAACGTAAAGGATTAAATATAGGCGGACAAGCAAATAAGAGCGGTTTACCTTGGTATGTTGTGGCAAAAGACCTGCCTAATAATCGTCTCATTGTGGCTCAAGGACACGATCATCCTTTATTATTTACTTCAAGCTTGACCACACAACAAATCCATTGGATTTCAGAAAAAGCACCGCCCCACCCTTTCAGATGTTATGCTAAAACACGTTATCGTCAAGCAGAACAAGCCTGTGTCATTACTGCTATAGATGAACACCGATCTCAGGTCATCTTTGATCAGCCACAACGTGCAGTCACACCCGGACAATCGTGTGTTTTTTATCAAGAAGATGAATGTTTAGGCGGTGGAATTATTGAAACAATAGCGCCTACATTATGAACTGAGGTGACGCACTCTCTTTCTAAAAAACATCTTTAGCTCCAGTGGCGAAGGCACAACCACATTCTGACATTAATAATGATAAGGTTGTGCTAAAAAATCCATAATTCACTTTCCTGAAATTCAGGAGAGCTATTTAAGACTTAGAATCGGTTGTGCCTTCGCCCCAACGGGGCTTAATAATATAGCCAGGGGCATCGCCCCTGGAACTAAAAAATGGAACGATATTTTTTTAGAAATAGAGTCATGTATTAATTCTCTCACCTTAATA
>DAOVZS010000006.1 GCA_030635005.1 Thiomargarita sp.
AAAATGAGCTATTATTAAGTATGATCTTACTATTTCCCCGTTGAATTTTAAGTGATTCTGCTCTTAAGATATCTGTTTTCGTCATCAATAGTCATATTCTTTTAAGTACTAAATTAACTACGGTTTCTAATGCTAGCGGTGTTGCACATTGTCTTGCCGCAAGTCCCATATTTTTTAAACGTGTTGGATTATGGATAAAATCGGTGATTAACAATGCTAATTTTTTGACGGTTAATTCAGTTTGGGGTAAGAGTATTGCTGCACCTTTTTCGGATAAAAAACGTGCATTACTTGTTTGATGATCATCCACTGCATAAGGATAAGGGACTAAAATACTGGCAACCCCTGCTTGTGCTAATTCACCTATTGTCAGTGCCCCAGCACGACAAATCACCACATCTGCCCACGCATATGCGGCGGCCATATCCTCAATAAAAGACATGACACGGGGTTCTCCTTCATAAGCTTTTTGCATGGCATCAATATGTATTTTTCCAGTTTGATGCCATACGGAAACGGGTAAGTGTCGCATTGCTAAAGGTACGATATCATTTAATACTTTTGCCCCTAAGCTACCGCCTACTACTAATACATGTAAAGGTTTATGCACTGTTTCAGAGGGTGATAATGCCATTATTTTGGCACGTAGTGGATTTCCAGTATGTATCGCGTGATATTTTTGTGGGAAAGTATTGGGAAACGCTTCTAGGGCTAAGCAAGCAAATCGTGCTAACCAACGGTTTGTTAAACCAACAATGGCATTTTGTTCATGAATAATGACAGGAATACGAAGTAGCCAAGCGGCAACCCCCCCTGGACCTGTGACAAAACCGCCCATCCCCACAACAGCATCTGGGCGTAGCGTGCGTAAAATACCTATCGCTTGCCAAATAGCTAAGGCAATTTTAAAAGGGGCACCTAATAAACTCAATTTTCCTTTCCCACGAAGTCCATGAATACTAATATAATGGATGTCGATATTGGCTTCGGGTACGACACGTGCTTCTAAACCACGTAGCGTGCCTAACCAGCATACGGATAAACCTTGTGTGCGTAAAGCATCAGCGATTGCGAGTGCAGGAAAGACATGTCCACCGGTGCCTCCTGCCATTAACATTATAGATTTCACTTTTATAGGCCTAGTTTACTTAATTTTAATAATTCTTTACGTCGTTCTTTAGAGTCGTCCAAAAGATATGTTTCATAATCGATACGTGATAATAAAGCCAACATCATACAAATAACGATCACACTTGAAGCACCATAATTCATGAAGGGTAGACGTAAGCCTAGCATGCCTACTATCCCTTGTATTCCAAGATATAATCCAATAGCCTTCGCAAGATAAAAACAGTTTTGATGTTTAGTACACATACCAATGGTAAAAATATGATAAATCAGTATCGCAAATAAGGTGATGACTCCAATCACACCCATGACTCCAAGTTCTTCTGCAATAAGCGCAAAAATAGAAGAGTGATTTGCATGTAGACTATTGCCTAATCCAACACCCAATAATTCACCGTTCAAAAATGGATTAATCCAAGAAAGCGTCAATGTTATAAAATATGAGAAGCATAGTATGATGAGACTTAAAGCCATTATCCATAACAAAAATTGAAATCTGGGTATGCTTGCTGATAATAATACCCCTGACATAAGCGTCAATAATACCACAAACATCCCATAATGAGGTTCTAATAAGATGATACAACTGAATAGAGACAGAATAATAAGGGGTGTCAAAAAATCTTTTAAGGGGGTATGCGTAACATATCGCACAAGATATAAAATCATCACCAAGATCAGCAGTTCAATCACTGAAAAATTCAATAGCCAAGCGACAAAACAGACTCCTAATAATAATAATTGTACCTTCCAATTTTGCCATATTTGCATGGGCACAAAACTAATCAAAATAGCGACTGATATTCCAATACCCATAAATGAACATTGTTTCCAAAAATAATATAAGGGCATCCCAAATTTTATGTGAGCGATCTGAACAGTGGCAGAGGCTATCATGACTAATCCAAATAATAATAAGATTAGACTGCTGACGATTAAACCAGTGGGTAATTTTTTTAACATGGAGGTACGTGATGCAAACCCTGTTGATAATACGTAATGGCTTGGGCTTGTTCTCCCTTTTGTACCGATAAATCTCCTAATAATTGATAGGTATAAGAATTAGGGGCTATATTAGCACTCTTTTCTAAGTACTGTTGTGCCTTATCCCATAAGCGATTACGTAAACATAACTGGCCCAGTATTTGTAATAATACAAGCTCAGAATCATGGTGTTTTAGCCAATTTTCTGCATAGCTGATTTGTTGACGTGTATTCGTGGTTTCTATTTGTCCATATAATCGCAGTAATTCGGTATCCCATTGATATTTTAAAGATTCTCGCAATAAAGGTTCTGCAGTCATTGCATCACCTGCCATAATTAAATGTTCAACATAAATCTTTACTAGGGCTGGGCGTAATCGTGTACTTTTAGGAATATTTGACCAGATTTTAGCTGCCTGACTTGGATGAGCGTGTAAAGTATGATGAATGATTGCAATATTAGCTTGATTTTCTAATTGTAGGCGTTGCTCGGGTGATAATACTTTGCATTTTCGCAATTTTGGTAATAATGTCAATAACGCTTGCCATTTTTCCAAGGCGACATATAGTGTTTGTAGTATTAATAAGATCTCAATATTTTTTGGGGCTAAAGCATGTGCACGTTGTGCTTTTTCAAGTGCTAGGGGTAAATTTTGTTGCTGTACATGTAATTTGCTTTCAAATAAAGCCACTACCATCGATTCTTGTGGACGCACTTTTCCCAAATGCTTTGTAGCACGAACGGTATTATGTTGTTGAAAAGCAGCATACGCTGCTCCAAAATAATGCAAATCAGACAAGTTACCTAAGGAAACTGCTTTCAAAAAGTTTTTTTCAGCATTCTGCCATTGTCCTTGTATCAAAGTTAATAAGCCATGATGAAGTGATTCTTGTGCACTTTTTTGACGTATAACGCGATGATAAAACAAATATAAAGGCAAGCGCCACAGCATTTCCAATAAGCGTATAAATAACCAAACTAATATCAACGCAATGATAACAGCAGATAAACTGGTTTCTATTGTCCACGTTCCCCGCCCTATGACGATAAAACCAGGATCTTCTAGCGTAAATAAAACAAAAGCCAGTGTACATACCAGTAATAAGACAGTCCAAAACCATTTTTTCATGGGACACTTTTTTCCGTTTGTGCAGCTGTTAAAAGAGAAAGTGATCTTGAAATATCAGGTAATGGTGGATTTAAAACAAGATGTTGCATATCTATTAAGCTGCGTTGTACTGCTTTAAGTTTTTGATCATTTTGATCATAATAAGCTTTGATCCAATCACGTACAGCTTGTATTGAAAGTGCAAAATTGGGGCTATCACGTCGTAATAGAAAAAAACGGGCTGTGTCTAATTTTAATTGCAATATTTGCGTGACTAAAGATCGTTGTCCAGGACTTAAAAAACCAGAAGTTGCATCACTATTATAGCGTATAACGACAATGTTTTGTGCAAAGTCTAACAGGTTATTTTGCCAGCTTGTTTTGTCATCAGATTTTTTATGACGCGTTTGATTATGACGTATCCCTTGTAATAAGGGTAAATCGGGCACAGTGCTTAATTGCATGGATAATCCTGCAATATCTGGCAATTTAATCTCACTTAACTGTTGAATTTCTATTAAAATCTGTGTTCTAACGTGAAATAAGGTGGCTTTATTGAGACGTTGTAAGCGTTCTTCGGCAGCTTTTAGGGCAGCTAATGCACCTTTATGATCATGGACTAATTGTAAACGGTGTAATGCAATATTGAGTAAATAATGAATTTCAGCTACTTTCCAATCATCATCATATGCTGGTTGGGTCTCAATTTTATGCGTGAGTC
Source organism: Thiomargarita sp. (assembly GCA_030635005.1). Lineage (GTDB taxonomy): Bacteria > Pseudomonadota > Gammaproteobacteria > Beggiatoales > Beggiatoaceae > DAOVZS01. The sequence goes on from DAOVZS010000006.1 coordinate 3,943, forward strand.
GACTTAAATCGGTTTCAAGATGTTGTAATTGTTTGGCAAAATGGATTTTATGTTCTTGAGATTGTAATACCTTAATATCATTTTGTAAGAGAACTATTTTTGCATTAAGTTTTTGTTGAGAAGCGTTAAATTTTTGCCAGATTGGGTAACTGAGGACAAGGGTGCCGCCTAATAATAGTACTAGAAATAAAAATATAAAAATCCTAACGGTTCGCATGTTATTTTTTATCTCCTGTTTCTAATATTTGAATAACCAAGAACAAGCTAAAAAGATTGTTCTTGATTCTATTGTCTAGTCTGTATATTCTCTCACAACCCGCAATCCAACACTTTCAAAGCTACCCCCGGGCATCCACCAAAAACGGCTTGCAGAACGTACACTTACCGGCAAATCAAATGCATTCCCACTACGAATAGAGATCCGTTCTGCTTCTTTATTGTCTAGGATACAGACTTGTTCTTTGCCCGCATATTTGTTTTCATAATCTGAGCATGTCCATTCTCCTACATTACCGACCATATCATATAAATCAAAAGGATTTGCGGCAAAAGAACCGACAGGGGCGGTTGTTTTATTATCCCATTCACTGCCACATCCATCACAGCTTGCTTGATTCACGCCAATTTCTTCGCTCCACCAATACTCAGAAATTGTGCCCCCTCTTGCTGCATATTCCCATTCTGCTTCTGTGGGTAAACGATATTTCTGTCCTGTTTGTTCACTTAACCATTGGGTATACGCGTTTGCATCGTACCATGTGATATTAACAACAGGACGATTACCCCGTCCCCAACCTGCATCATTTGGTTTTGCTCTACCCACCGCGTCTGCAAAGGCATCATATTCTGCAAAAGTGACTTCATATCGTCCTATTGCAAACTGTGTGACAGATACCCTATGAACAGGGCCTTCAGTTTCTTGTCCAATAGTGCTCCCCATTTCAAATCTACCAGGGGGAATCCACACCATTTGAGGTCCAAGTTGTTTATTGTGTAAGGTATCTTGAAACCGTCCTTGTTGAATCACTCTGCTACTCATTGGATTTTGATTCGCCCCAAAGAGTAAATCTTTGATCATCGCTTGTTGATCCTCAATGGTTTTTTCTTGTTTTTGCTGCGTATTCTCTAATTTTCTAACACGCCGTTGTAATGATTCTACTGCAATATTGATTTGTAGTACCTGTGTTTCAATTGGGGGATCTTTAGCATATATGGGAACTGACAAAAGCATCGCCAATAATGCGATAAAAATATTTTTCAAAATAAAGGGTTTCCTTTAGTTATGATAGCTATAAATTTTTATAATAACATATTCAGTATAGGTATATCAAATATTTTCCAAAGTGTATTCAATATGCAACACTTCCTCTTGAGTCAAGTGTTTTAAAGTGAATGAGCATCCAGTTTCCTTTTTAGCAAGCCGAATCGCCGCTTTTAAACATTTATCCCATAGTTGAGAAAATTGTGGTTTTAAATGGGGCTCTTCTTCCGTGCATCATTAATCTTGTTAATTGGCTTCTTAAAGCTCTTTTATCTGAACGGGACAAAGCGTCTATTAATGCCTCAATGCCTGTGGTTGACTCTTCAAAATGTCTTTGTTTTAATTCATTTTTAATAGCTACAGCGGTTTGATAATGTGATGTTAGGGCTAATTCTTTCCAAATCATTGTCTCTCCTGCCTGGTATGGTATAATCTTCAGTTTAACATGAATACAAAATTACTCAGATCAACGCTTATTCGCTTGTCGGTTTCTTTTTATGAAACACTATCTTGTTAATTTTGCTTGTCTTAGAGTCATAATAAATTTGTGCATTATAATGACTGGTATCTCTATATGAGACCCAAGTCTTGAGCTGACTATAAAAACCTGGTAATGCGGTTACTACTGCTACCAGTAGAGCCAATGATCTCTTTTTTGATTCTTCAGGTTCTGCCTTCACGTCTAAACTTCCTTCTTTGTCTTTGACAGCCCCTAACCACGTATTTAAACGCGGGGGGATTTTATTAATAGATACATCTCCTACCATACTGACTGTAATTGAATCAGGGTTAGCAGACATGGAACGAGACAAATCTGAATCAAATGTATTGGTATCCATAAATACCAATTTTGTTTGAGAAGAAGGTAGCGTACAAGCATTCATGAGTAATGCCGTAAAAAAAACAACAAATATCTTTTGCATGATTAAAATTCCTAGTTGATTAATAAAGATCATTACCAAATAACCATAAAAAAACAATGGTTATTTTTTAATTTCCTTTTTATGAAATACTATCTTGTTAATATTTCCTGTTTCAGAGTCATAATAAATTTTCGCATTATAATGATTTGAACCACGATATGTGACCTTGTTTTTTATCCAAGTATAAATACTCGGTAATGCAGTTGCTATGGCTATAATAAGGGCCACTGATTTCGTTGGAGGATCAACTTCTAAGCGCCCTTCCGATATAGTGATTGCTTTTAGCCAATTATTTAAACGTGAGGGAATATTGTTAACCGAAACATTTCCACGCATGCTTATTGTGATCATTTCAGGCGTATCAGACATGGCTTGAGATAAGTCTTGATCAAATGCCTTGGTATCCATAAACATTAAGTTTGTTTTGGAAGCATGAGGCGATAGCGCACAGCTGCTAAATAATTGTAAAGCCAAAAATGCAAGCAATCCCATCCATTTCATGTTAAATTCCTTTCTAAAAATTATTTAGGAAATATTTAGAGTCATTATTAATATACGATGTTATTATCTTATATAATTAATATGCTAAAAAATTATAGTTGTCAAGAAATACGACTATTCAAATAAATTTAAAAAATCATGTTATCCTTTTTATTCAGTCGTTTACTCAGTACGCTAACTGTTGTATTTGGTGTTGTGACTTTAATATTTTTACTTATTCATATCGTTCCGGGTGATCCGATACAAGCAATGTTGGGTGAAACAGCAACCCCTACTGATATGGAAAGTTTACGACACGCTTTGGGTTTAGATCAATCATTGTGGACACAATGGTGGCTTTATATGACCAATTTATTGCAAGGTGATTTAGGGACTTCTTTATATTCTAAAGAACCTATTGTGGATATGCTCATAGAACGCTTGCCAGCGACTTTAGAATTAGCATTTGCAGGATTACTCGTTGCTATATTGCTCGCATTCCCGCTAGGCAGTATCGCAGCATTACGTAAAGACAGTATTTATGATAATAGTGCAATGATGTTTTCTTTATTAGGCGTTTCTATTCCTAACTTTTGGTTAGGACCTATGCTTATCCTTCTTTTTTCGCTGACACTAGGGTGGTTCCCTGTGAGTGGGCGAGAAGGTGCCTTGTCATTAGTGTTACCGGCCATCACTTTAGGAACGGCACTGGCTGCGATGTTAGCCCGTATGGTACGCGCCACTTTATTAGAAATTCTTAATGAAGACTATATTCGAACAGCACGTGCAAAAGGTTTACGTGAATCTGCTATTATCATCCATCATGCTTTACGTAATGCTTCTCTTCCTATTATTACGATTTTAGGATTGCAATTAGGAACATTATTAGGCGGTGCTGTGATTACTGAAATTATTTTTGCTTGGCCAGGCATTGGACAATTAACGATTGAATCCATAGAACGACGTGACTATCCTTTAGTGCAAGCATGTATTTTAGTCATCAGTCTAAGTTATGTCTTAGTCAATACATTCACTGATATTTTATATGCTTGGTTAGATCCGCGGGTGCGTTATAGTGCTTAAAACTCAAATTCTGATTCCTTTATCCATATTATTTATTTGGCTTATATTAGCAATTTTAGGTCCTTGGCTACCCTTAGATCCTAATCATATCATTTTACCCAATATTTTACAATCTCCTTCTTTAGAAGAATATTTAGGTTATGATGACTTAGGGCGTCCCATTTTAGATCGCTTAATTATGGGTGCTAGAACATCTTTTTTTGTATCATTTTGGGTTATTTTTGTCTCTTTAACAGTCGGTACATTGTTAGGAGCATTAAGTGCTTGGTTTGGTGGTTATATTGATTTGATTTTTGTACGTATTATGGACATCTTTTTAGCCTTTCCCGGTATTTTATTAGCGATCGCCTTATCAGCCATCATGGGACCTGGTATTGAAAATGTTGTATTTGCATTATCAGTGGTCGGCTGGGTTGGGTTTGCGAGAATAACGCGTGCACAAACCTTATCACTTAAACGACGAGAACATGTGATTGCTGCGATTGCTTTAGGCGCACAAACACCCCGTATTTTACGTTATCATATTATTCCATTACTATTAGCACCGATTATTATTGAGGCTACATTTGGGATTGCGGGTGTTGTCATTGCAGAAGCAGGCTTATCATTTTTAGGCTTAGGTGTGCAACCCCCTGCTGCTTCATGGGGCAGTATGATACGTGACGGTTCAAGCTATATGCTCATTGCACCGCATATGGTTTTAGCACCTGGATTAACACTATTATTAGTTGTGTTATCTGTCAATATTTTGGGAGATAAGCTTCGCGATCTCTTGGATGTTAAAAATCATCAAAGCTAAAAGGAAATTACAAATGTCAGTAGGCCCTTTAATGATAGATATCGAAGGATGCACTTTATCTCACGAAGATCGTGACATATTGCAACATCCTTTAGTGGGCGGAGTCATCCTATTTACGCGGAATTATGAGTCTATTGAGCAACTTACAAGACTTACGACAGACATTCACGCATTACGTCAACCTTCCCTATTGATTGCAGTTGATCATGAAGGAGGAAGGGTACAACGTTTTCGTCAACACTTTGTGCATCTTCCGCCTTGTGCAAAATTAGGTGAGTTATATGATAGTCATTCTCAACAGGCTTTAACATTAAGTGAACAAATGGGTTGGTTAATGGGGGCTGAATTACGATCTGTTGGGATAGATTTTAGCTTCGCACCTATTTTAGATTTAGGGGGAGGTTTGAGTACAGTCATTGGAGATCGTGCTTTTCATGCCAAACCAGAGGTGGTGGCTGAGCTTGCTCGTGCTATGATGGTAGGCATGCATCAAGCTGGGATGATAGCAGTAGGTAAACATTTTCCTGGACATGGCACTGTCGCCGCTGATTCACATATTGATGTTCCTGTAGATGAACGTCATTTTGTTGATTTACAATTTAAAGACTTATTACCCTTTGAACGTATGATCCATTATGGATTATCTGCTATTATGCCTGCACATGTCATTTATCCTCAAATAGATACGCAACCTGCGGTATTTTCTGAACATTGGTTGCAAGGTATTTTACGTCAGAAGTTAAATTTTCAAGGGGTTATTTTTAGTGATGATTTGAGCATGGCGGGGGCTGCGGTGATGGGAGATGCATTGGCACGTATGCGACAGGCTTTACAAGCTGGATGTGATATGGTATTAGTGTGTAATCATCGGGAAGATGTTATTTATATTTTGGATCATTTTGGAAAATATAATCTTCCCAGATCTCAAGCCCGTTTAATCCGTTTACATAGACGTGCCGTACCAAATTGGGATAATTTACAGGACACTGATTGGGATAATTTACATGCTACTGAAAAATGGTCACAAGTGGCACAAGCGTTATCTTTTTAACATCTATAAAAATGAGGATAAAAATTAATGAGTAAACGCCCTGGTGGTCAACTCGCCACACGTCCCTTACATTTTATTTGGATCGCTGATTGTTCAGGATCCATGAGTGTTTCTGGAAAAATACAGGCTTTAAATACAGCTATTCGTGAGGCTATTCCCCAAATGCGCTTGGTTGCGGAAGAGAATCCCAATGCCAAAGTATTGGTTCGTGCAATTAAATTTTCTGATGGGGCAGAATGGCATATTGAAGCCCCAACACAAATTAATGATTTAAAATGGGTTAATTTAACGACCGGTGGTTTGACTGATATGGGGGAAGCACTGGAGTTGTTATCAGAACAATTACAAATACCGCCCATGACAGATCGAGCTTTACCCCCCGTTTTAGTGCTTATTTCTGATGGACAACCCACAGATAATTTTGAAAAAGGGCTTAAAACTTTAATGGATTTACCTTGGGGCAAAAATGCGGTACGCATTGCCATTGCAGTAGGTGAATATGTTAATCTGGAAGTATTACAGCAGTTCATTGGTAATCCTGATATCAAACCTTTGCAAGCCAATAATGCTGAACAATTATTGAAATATATCAAGTGGGCTTCAACTGCTATTCTAAAATCAGCCTCTTCCCCTCCCAGTCAACTTAATAACAAACAAAAATCAGGTGTCAATCTTCCAAAATTACCTGATAACACGCCTTTTTCGGCAGAGGATATATGGTAGCGAAAAAAGCATATTGGCAAATTCTGGGGGCAAGTGTACGAGGTTCATTTCATTATCAGCATCATTTGCCAAATCAAGATGCTATGAAATGGGATTTTGAGTCTTCAAATTCCAGTATTTTGGCAATTTCTGATGGTCATGGCAGTGACAAATGTTTTCGGAGTGATAAGGGGGCAAGAATTGCGGTTCATGTAGCTATTAATACGATTAAACGATTTCTAGCAAGTGATCAGAACATATTGAATCAACAGATTGTCAGTCAAGAATTACCACAAGAAATCGCGCTGCATTGGAAAAAATTAGTCAGAGATGATATTCAACAACATCCTTTTTCAGAAACAGAATTAAACCTCTTAAAAGGTAAAAGTAACACTTTAGCTTATGGGACAACGTTACTCACTGTCTTGGCAACACAGCACTTTATCATTTATTGGCAAATTGGTGATGGTGATATTTTGATTATTGACCATCAGGCAATGGTTACAAGAGCTATTCCAAAAGATGAACATTTGATTGCAAATCAAACAACATCGCTTTGTGCAAACGCTGCTTGGGAAGATTTTCGATGTTATGTGCAACAAGAGCACTTACCTAAATTTATTTTATTAGCCAGCGATGGTTATGGAAACTCCTTTTCTGATGATGAGAATTTCTTTAAAGTCGGTTCTGATATTGGAAAATTAATAGATTCAGAAGGTTCCAGTTTTGTTAAGGAAAATTTAGAATCTTGGCTTGTTGAAACATCACAAAATGGTAGCGGTGATGATATCACTATGGGTTTTATTTTTCAAGAGTAATATTTAAATCAGGTTAAATGAAATGGATGATACCCCACGTCAAAAACTACATTATCTTATCAAGAAGTATGGTATTGAACTTTGTGATGATGCCAATAAATTAGAAGCGATGTTACGTGATTTATGCCCCCAAAATAAACGTGAGATTAATCTTATTATCGGTGCACAAAAAGAAAAAGTAGCTGATAATTTGATTAAATCTACTGCGAATACCCCTAAAGAAATTCTAATCGCAAGATTTACACAACGTTTATATGATAATCTAGGTACCGCTGAGCATTTTGCTAAATGGGCTGTGGAAACTTGGGTATTTGCATTGGGTAGCAAAATTCCTGGTGAACATACGCTCTCCCAACCCATACAACAGCATATCAATGCACCCAAACCTTCTAAATTAGTGATTCATCACCGTAAAAAAACAACGGCTGCAACGACATTAAAATTATCCACAAAACTAACCCCAATGGATGTCAAATGGTGGCAACAATTAGATGAGGAATGGCGAAAGTTATTCATGAAGGCTATTGAAAATAGTCGTCATCCTAATAGAAAGAATTTAATGGAAATTAATAAACAGGAATTAATAGATATTATTAATTTAAAACGCTTAGATTGTAATACAAGCGAACTACATACTTTAGAACCTGTGACATATTTAAAGCAACTTCAAATATTAGATTGTAGTTTTAATCTAATTAGTAGCTTAAAACCACTTCAATCTTTGATAAGGTTGCAAGAGGTCAATTGCAGTTTAAATATGTTAATTAATGATTTAGTGCCCCTTCAAGAATTAAGAGATTTAGAACAGCTAGATTGTAGTTTTACGTCTATTCACGACTTAACAAGTATCGTACATTTAAAAAAATTAAGAGTTTTAAATTGTCAAGAAACACCGTTAGGTGAACATGCAAGAATATTCTTCAAACAAGACAATCCACAATGTGACCTCATTTTTTAGAGCATTAGCAATTTTCTTGCATAGAACGTTCTTTTAATATTAAAAAACGTAAACTGCCAATATGATTGGCTAAGATATTTTGTAAGAGATCAGAAGGACGAATGCCAATAGAAAGCTGGGTTCTCATATGTGTAATCGCACTTAAACCATTATCTATTGCTTCAAGCGTTGCGATAGAAAAACTTCTGTTGTTAAAATCATCGTTAATCAATTGGGTTAACCATATTATCTTATCTTTTTGAGTGTTTTGGGCGAGAGGCTGTACTTCTTTTAAATTTTGATATATCTCAAAAAAATGTAACACGGTCAAACATATAAAACCTTTATGAGATTGCATGGTTTCTCCATAATCCAAGTCTTTTAACATGAGCTGATAGTCATTATATAGCGTTAAAACCTTTTGGATATGTTGTTTGAATTTTTGTTGAGACAGTATTCTAATCAATCTATTTATTTCAATCTCATTAAATAAAAAGAGTTTTTGAGAGAGAAAAATAAGTCGTTCAAAAAACACACTGATAATTTTTTCCGTTTCATTATTCATTTTATTAATAGCATATTCAAGTGAATATTTTACACTAGAATAAGATACTGGAATAATGGTTTTTAATTCAAGGCGACTAATCGTTTCCTTTTTGTCAAAAATCTTAAACAGTTCATCTCTTTGTTCACTCATACCTGTCATAATTTCTGCAATACAGCAAAGCACTAAGGTGTCAGACAAAATGGCATGATTATTTTCAATTTTTTCAAACAGTAAATGATATTCATTCATTATCAACTCCATTTATTAAGTAGTACTCAATTGGATAATTTTGACATAATTTTCATTTTTTTTCAATGATATTTAAGAGCGCATAAAAGATATGACACACTTAAAACTAGATATTGAATTACAAAAAATCATTGAAGCCCGTCATCATGATCCTTTTTCTGTGTTAGGTAAACATACAGTGAAAGGAAAAACATTCATACGTGTCTATATACCTTTTGCTGAACAAGTGAGCATTGCAGAAGGGCACTTCTCTATGCATAGAATTAAAGGAACTGATTTATTTGAGTGGCAAGGACAAGAGAAAATTTCTAAACATTATCGTTTAATTTGGCGTGATAAAGAACATTGTGATCATATTTCTCATGATCCTTATAGTTTTTCTCCGCAATTGTCTGATTTTGATATGCACTTATTTAGTGAGGGGAAGCATTGGCATGCGTATCGTTTTTTAGGAGCACATGTGCATGAAGCAGATGGGATAGGCGGAATACGTTTTGCTGTTTGGGCACCTAATGCTGAACGTGTCAGTGTCATAGGTGATTTTAATCGTTGGGATGGACGTGCTCATAGCATGCGTCTTTATGAAAGTCATGGTATTTGGGAAATATTCATTCCTGATATTGCAGCGGGTATTTTATATAAATTTGAAATTCGTAACAAACAAACAGGTAAAATTTCCAGAAAGTCTGATCCTTATGGCCAACAGTTTGAGGTGCGTCCGAGCACGGCTTCTATTGTCACACATCATAAAGATTATATTTGGACGGATAGCCAGTGGATAAAAAAACGCAAAAAATGGGATTGGCAACATGCGCCGATGTCTATTTATGAGGTACATTTGGGATCATGGCAACGCGGACCTGAAGGTGAATTTCTCAATTATCGTGAATTAGCGACACGTTTGATCGATTATGTGACTGAAATGGGCTTTAGTCATATTGAATTATTGCCTATTACAGAACATCCATTGGATGGTTCTTGGGGTTATCAAACGACCGGCTATTATGCACCGACCAGTCGTTATGGCACTCCTAACGATTTTCGATATTTTATAGAATCTTGTCATCAACATAATATTGGTGTGTTTTTAGATTGGGTACCTGCTCATTTTCCTAAAGATACACATGGATTAGCACAGTTTGATGGTACGCCGCTGTATGAACATGAGGATCCTAGGAAAGGAGAGCATTTAGATTGGTCAACATTGATTTATAATTATAGTCGTTATGAGGTGAAAAATTTTTTACTTTCAAGTGCTATATATTGGATGGAAGAAATGCATATTGATGGATTACGGGTAGATGCGGTGGCTTCTATGTTGTATTTAGATTATTCTCGTGAAGATTGGATTCCCAATGAATTTGGGGGACGTGAAAATTTAGAGGCTGTTGATTTTTTACGTGAATTGAATTCTGTAGCACACAGTGAACATCCTGGGGTGTTGATCATGGCAGAAGAATCCACTTCTTGGCCTAATGTGACAGGGAAAGATGGTTTAGGTTTTGATCTTAAATGGAATATGGGCTGGATGAATGATAGTTTAAATTATATGTCTAAAGATCCTATTCATCGTAAGTATTATCAAGATCAGATTACGTTTAGTCTATTATATGCGTTTACAGAAAATTTCCTACTCCCGTTTTCACATGATGAGGTTGTTCATGGTAAAGGTTCTATGCTTACCAAAATGCCGGGAGATGAATGGCAACAGTTTGCAAATTTACGCTTATTGTATCTTTACATGTTTACGCATCCTGGTAAAAAGTTACTGTTTATGGGCACAGAGTTTGGTCAAGGCTTAGAATGGAATAGTGCACATACTTTAGATTGGAAAATATTAGCGTATCCTTATCATCAAGGATTACAACAATTAGTTAAGGATTTAAATCGGCAGTATCACCAATCTTATGCATTACACCAATATGAATTTGAATGGAAAGGTTTTGAATGGATTGATTGTCATGATTTAGAACAATCTGTTTTAGTGTATTCACGCCATGCAGATCAAGAAATGTTCATTATTGTACTTAATTTTACACCTGTACCTCGTTATCATTATCGTATTGGTGTTGCAAAATTGGGTCAATATACAGAAATACTTAATTCTGATGCGTGCTGTTATGGGGGAAGTAATGTGGGTAATGGGGCAACGGTGTTGTATGCAGAAGAGAAATCTTGGATGGATAAGCCTTATTCCCTTTCTATAACATTACCCCCTTTAGCAGGTTTGATCATCACATTAAAAACAAATTAAATCCTTTTGCATCACTGACAGCCCGTTCGGGCAAAAAGGCACAACCGACTCTAAGCCTTAAATAGCTCTCCTGAATTTCAGGAAAGTAGGTTGTGCTTTCGCCATCGCTACTGTGAATTAGGATCTTGACAAGTTTCTGTTAAACCACCTTCTTTCAAAATAGCCTGCATGAGTTTCTTCGTAAAACTATTCATATTGCTCGTATATTTATATTTCCAATATCCTGCACAATTAATATGATAGCTTTCCTTAAACTGTCCCTTGTCAAGATACCATAGCCCTATAAAAAAGGATTTTATGAAATAGGCTTCATTCAGTTTTGAGCCTTGATCTAATTCAGGAAAAAAATCTTGTGTCGTGTGAATCAAGCGTGCAAAATCCGCTATTGCCGTATGTAATACCTGATCACTATCATGACTATTTATCCCGTTTTTAAATGTTTTGAGTGCAATTCCCAAATCATCAAATAAGGTACCTTGTTCCCATGTTTTACCTCTTAACACCGAAATTCCTATGACAAAAAATTCCGTATTGTCATCAAAAAATGTTTTAAATGTTTGGTTTAGGTCAGAATATGTTGTCAGCATTGTTTCAAAACGTTGACCATATTTTAAGCCATTTTCAGTGTCTGGTTCTATGTATTCTTCTGGTTCTATATATTCTTCTGGTTCTATGTCTATCGGAATCTCTATCTCTTCTTCTTCTTGGAATAATGCTAAGCCAGCCAGCCTCTGCATGAGATCAGTTTTATCCATGGGAAAAGTGATCTCTTCAGACAACATTGTTTTCGCAACATCAATCTGTTGATACAGTGTTTCATTCTCTATTAACATACATTTCTGATGGTTAGAATATCTTTTGGTCGTTAAATATTCTTCTAAATCATCAATAATCTGTTCTTTAAGCGTATTTAAGGCTTCTTTATCAGCATCGGGCAACTGTTTGAATATTCTATTGATACTTTCTTGTGCAGCTGTTTTCATGAATGCTAATCTTTGGTCAATATAATTTTGTGTTTTGAAATCTGATAACGTTTCAAGAGCCTGATGACATTCTTGTATTGTTGATGCTTGTATTTCGTCTTCTTGTATCACAGTTTTTTTAATAATGGGAGGAACGACAGCTGGTATTACAGTCTTCTTTTTAATAACGGGAGGAACGACAGCTGGTATCACAGTCTTCTTTTTAATAACGGGAGGAACGACAACTGGTATTACAGTCTTTTTTGCAGCTGGGCGTACCACCACAGGGATTGGAATATTGACTTTTTTTTCTGTTTTTTCTATACTTTTTTTCTTTTTAGCTACTTTAGCAATCGGTTTTACAGATTTTTTGATTGATTTAACTGCCTTAATCAAGTCATCTTTTCGATTACCAATAAAGCTTCCAACACCCATATGCCTGAATTGCTTGTCAATCGTCTTTTGAATATGCCGATTACTTTTCCCGCTTAAAATACTTAATTTTTGAAACATGACGCGACTATTTCGTATTCCAAGATAAAAAGTATCCTTTTTAATCAATTGGCATGTTGTAAACGGTATTTTATTTTTTCTGGCTAAAAATAAACCCAATGCATCAACAGAATGTGTCACAGTTTTCTGGAAGGTGATTTTATTAACACCGTTTAAATCATCGATCATCTTATATGCGATTGATTTTGCAGTAGCATTGATGATTTCCAAACGTGTTGTTATATTATCACCTTTAAAACACCTGATTTTACTCAAAACAGTATCACATTGTGTTTTATTTTTAAGACTTGTTATCGCATTAATAAGTGTTGCTTGATCTTCTAAACATTGTCTTGCCTCAGTGATTTCTTTAAATTGAAACGTTTTCCCCAAAGCTACGATTTCGATCCAGTCTGTTGTCGCAATAATTTGTTTAAGAGTGTCTATTCTAGCAATAAGCTCTGCATGTTCCTGTTCTGATAAATATGTCAGAATAGCTGTATTATCATTAAAAAGTTTATGCACTGCAGTATAAGCTATTTTTGCAGGCGTCTTTTTTTTAAGATGGTGATTGATATCAATTAAAATATTCTGGGCACTATTGACTAAAATCTTTTTCGCATGTATTTGTAAATCTTGAAGATTCCAATGCCCTAGGTGTGTTTGAGCACGCATCAGTTGTTGACAAAATGAATCTTTACCCGCAAGACATTGTTTATATTCTTGAAGGTGTGTTCTACACTGAATATCATTTTTAGTTAATGGCGTAATATGGCTTAAACGTTCTAATTGAGTATCAATATGTTGATACTGCGTTAATATTGATTGATTTAAGCCAATAAGATTTGTAATGATACTTGATAGTTCGTCAACCTGACTTTTAATATGCGGAAATTGTGCCCACCAAAATCCTGTGGTTGTCATGGGGGTGATATCGAATGGTTTTTTCTTTAATTGTGTTAAATGTGCTTGAAATTGTTTTTTTCTCGTCTGCAACAGTTTATTTGCTAATTGAGCCTTTCCAGCCTTTAATATATTAAAATTTTGCGTCAACTCTGCTGTTGTGAAATCTTTAATAAGCAATAATTTGAGATAAATGGCCTTATAATAAAAATCCTCTTGTGGATCCAGCCTGTCTTTGATTTGTGATATATATATACGTGCTTTTTCAGGTTTATGTCGTAAAAACCATGCAAGATGAAATGAACATAATAAATGGTTTGAATTTTGTATAATAAAACGCTTGGCTTGTGTGATCTTGTTTTGTTTAATCAATGAAGTGACTTGGCTACAGTCTACTTGTGCTGACACATTGGAAATACTGATCAGTATCCATAATAATAGTGTTGATAGTGTTGATAGTATTTTTAACATATTTGTATCCTAGAAAAGGGAAGCATTATTTATTATTATGTCATATTTAATCAGATAACACCATAATTAAGATTTTTTCACAATAGTCTGATAAACTATAGTTTTATCATTATCTCTAAGGGAGAGACTATGGATTCTCCACATATCCCTGCTGAACACAAAATAGGACTACGTCGTTTTATCATCGCAAGTACCATGCTCTTTATTGTTTGGTTGTTGTTGGTAGGCAACTTGCATTGGAGTGAGATTGTTGTCGGTCTTATCGTAGCAATGCTGACAGCATGGTTATCTAGTCATCATTTACGTTTTTTAGATGATCTCATTTTTAATAAGGCAACGCCTTGGCATGTTTTGCGCTATCTACATGTGTTTTTTGTGGCATTAGTACGTGCTAATTTTGATATGGCTCGGCGTGTCTTATCACCTACCTTACCGATTAATCCTGCTTTTGTTGAAGTTGAAACACATCTAAAATCTTCATTAGGTAAATTAATATTAGCGAATAGTATCACTTTAACCCCCGGAACATTGACGGTGGATGTTAAAGGGCACTATTTACAAGTGCATTGGGTGGATAGTACACCGGGCACTGATTTAAAACATGCGACTCAAGCGATTGCAGAGTCTTTTGAACGCCATTTACGGGAATTGATTCAATGAATGCTGTCGCTTTTTACTTAGAAAATATATCAGTTACATTAATGTGCTGTGCATTATTTTTAGGGTTTTGGCGATTATTAAAAGGACCGTCTGTCGCCGATCGTGTGGTGGCAGCAGATACTTTAGCCATTATCACTACAGTGGGCATTGTATGGATGGCTCATTATATGGACAGTGCACTTTATTTGGATATTGCTTTGGTTTATGGTGCATTGGCTTTTGTTGGAATTGTGACCATTGCACGTACGATTGAAGGTAAGCAATGATGAGCATACTTATTGGCAATATTTTTATATTGATAGGTGCCCTCTTTTTATTTTTAGGGGCTTTGGGTTTGGTTCGCATGCCTGATGTGTATAACCGTATACAAGCTGGGACTAAGGCAGTTACATTGGGTTCTTTAGCATTATTGTTCGGCATGAGCTTTCTTCATCCAGATTGGATCCCCAAATTAGTGTTAATTGCATTATTTATTTTGCTTACCTCTCCTGTTGGTTCTTCAACAATTGCAAGAGCGGCTTATTTAACAGGTTTACAGCCTTTTACAAAAGAAAAAAAGGAGAAAACTTAATGTTATTTGGGATTGCTTTAATCAGTATCATCATCATGCTGGGTTCTGCTTTTGCAGTATTGTTTTTCGAAAACTATTTAGCATCAGTAGTGGCACTTTCTGTCATGTCTTTAGCATTATCAGTATTATTTGTTGTGTTGCAAGCACCCGATGTCGCCTTAACAGAAGCAGCGGTGGGGGCAGGCGTGAGTAGTGTCATTTTAGCATTAACCTTACGTCGCATTGGATTGTGGCAGGATAAATCATGACAGTATTCAGTGGTGTGATCTTTACAATTGGCTTAGGTGTGTTATTGATTGCTGTCATGAAAAGTTTGATTTTGGAACAAGTGCTGACAGGTGGCATTGGTTCGATTATTCTTGAACAAGCGCCTACGGAAGTCGGCAGTGCTAATATTGTAAGTTCGGTGTTATTAGCCTATCGGGGTTTAGATACTTTGGGAGAATTAACGGTTTTGTTTGTCGCAGCCACTGCTATTGGTTTGGTATTAGGGCAGCGCAGTCCAGACACTAAACATGATTCTGAGGCAGGCTTTATCTTACGAAGTGCTGCTGATCTCTTATTTCCCTTCATGATTATGTTAGGGGCTTATATTATATTACATGGACATATCACTCCAGGCGGGGGCTTTCAAGGCGGTGCGATTTTAGCCGCTGCTTTTTTTATTCCTATTTTGGCTTCTCCCGCAAGTCCTCTAAACCATAAAGTGAGTAGTTTAATTGAAGGTTTAGCAGGGACAGCTTTTATTTTAATCGGCTTATTTGCCCTTGTGGGTAAAGGTTATTTTTTAGCACCCTTATTTGGAACAGGTGATATCGGGGCATTATTTTCAGCGGGCAGCTTGCCTTTACTGTATTTAGCGGTGGGATTAAAAGTGGGATCTGAATTAGCGGGCTTATTGGCACGCTTGCAAGAGGTTTAACTGATGACAGAAACAATCGGGATACAGTTAGTATCTTATAGCGGGGCAATGGGATTAATCTTATTAGGTATCTTTGCACTCGTCAACTATGAGCATCTAATTCGCGTCATATTTGGATTAATATTATTAGAAGCGGGTGTGAATTTGTTTTTGATTACCCTAGCTTATCGTGCTGATGCGGTAGCGCCCATTATGATTGAGGGACAAACGGCTGCCATGGTTGATCCGATTCCACACGCTTTAGTTTTGA
This sequence comes from Thiomargarita sp., assembly GCA_030635005.1. Classification (GTDB taxonomy): domain Bacteria; phylum Pseudomonadota; class Gammaproteobacteria; order Beggiatoales; family Beggiatoaceae; genus DAOVZS01. The sequence goes on from DAOVZS010000006.1 coordinate 20,278, forward strand.
CAGCGATTGTTATTGGCGTGGCTGTCCAAGCCTTAGCTTTGGCTTTAGTCATCAAAACGTATCAAAAGTATGGCACTTTGAATACCAGAATATTAGCCCAACGGATTGCTGAGGAAAGTGGTACGCGTATGATTGAGGGTATTCCCACTGAGGTTAAAAAAGTATGAATGCTATTTGGCTTGTTGTTTTACCTCTGTTAGGTGCATTTTTACTCCCTTTAGTCTATCGTGAAAACATAAAATTGAGGATAGGCATCGGTCCTTTTGTGCTTGGTTTAAACTTAATCATTGCTGTGATGATTTGGTTTGATGTGGCAGCTAATGGTGCCCATACCATTGTAATGGGTGGGTTTCCAGCTCCTTTAGGTATCATTTTTTATGTTGATCAGTTAGCCTTATTATTTGTCATCATGGTGATTTTAGGGACGCTTATATTATGGTTAGGCAAGGAAAAGGACTATATTGGCTATATTCAAGAAGAAACGCTACTGTTATTGATAGTAGGGGGGAGTTGTGGATTAGTCTTGTCAGGAGATTTATTTAATATTTATGTCTTTTATGAAATTGTTGCAGTGTCGTCTTATGGATTAGCAGCCAGCCGTGGCAGTTATGCAGCCAGTGTACGATTTCTCATTTTAGGTGCTTTTGGATCATCTTTATTATTATTGGGTATCGCACTCATTTATGCGGTGACTGGCACACTCAATTTGGCACATCTTGCAGTATTAGCGCCTCAAAGTTTACAAGGTATTGTGGGAGTCACCGCATTTGTCTTTATCATCATTGGTTTAGGTGTGAAGGCGGAATTATTCCCTGTTAATACGTGGGTTCCTGAAGTTTATACCACAGCACCTGCACGTATTTCTGCACTTTTGGGGGGGATTGTCTCAAAATTGGCATTGTTGGTTATTTTACGTTTGCTGATCACACTCTATGAGAGTAGTGCTGCACATTTATTATTATTGACTTTAGGCGTATTAGGGGTCATTACGGGAGAATTAGCTGCCATGCGTGCGACCCATTTACGTCAAATGCTGGCATATTCTTCAATAGGACAATTAGGCTTAGTTGCGATAGCGTTTTCTATTCCCGGTCCTGCAGGCATTATTGCAGGTACTGCGTTAGCGCTCCATCATGCTATAGTGAAACCCGCTTTATTTATGCTAACAAAAGCTTGGGGGAAACAATTAAGTGATTTAGCAGGGGCTTCGAAAGTCTCTTTGTTGAGTAGCTTATTATTTTTAGTATTTGCCCTGTCACTGATTGGTATTCCGCCGTTACCTGGATTTTGGGCAAAATTTTTACTGTTGAAAGGGGCGTTAGAAACCAATATCGCTGCTTATCAAATGGCGATTGCAGTCGTTTTAATCGCAACGGTGATAGAAACCACTTATTTTATGCGGATTGTACGTTTGATGTTTCAAGAGGAATTGAAAAAAACATCAACGCTCAAAGCCCCTGCCTTACAAGAATTAATGCCTGCTTGTGTATTTCTTGCCATTCTCTTGATCAGTGTATTTGCTATAAAACCTATGGGCACACATTTAAATACGTTGGCGATTTCAGCAGCTGATAAAAGTGTTTATATTGATCAAACGTTTGATAAAACGTTGTTTCCTTGAATTTCGTACCTAGGGCGTTGCCCCAGGCTGATATATGTCGCCCTTTCAGGGCTTGTATCAGGGGATAATATATCAGCCTGTCATGAGTTTATAAAAATAACATGAGATTATACATATGTTCAAAATATCCAACCCCTCCCTTTAGACCTCACTTCTCTTTTTTCTTTCATTATCAATATGCTTGATCAATTAATAGATAAGTTTCATCGCAAAATTACCTATGTGCGTTTATCAGTGACCGATCGTTGTGATTTTCGCTGTATTTATTGCATGGACGAAAAAATGACTTTTTTGCCCCGATCCGAATTACTCAATTTAGAAGAATTAGAGTGGGTAGGACGTGCTTTTGTTGAATTAGGGGTAACTAAAATCCGTATTACTGGGGGAGAGCCCTTAGTACGTAAAAATATCTTACAGCTTTTTCAGGGATTGGGTAAATTAAAAGGATTAAAAGAATTGGTATTAACTACCAATGGCTCACAATTAGAAAAAATGGCTATCTCTTTAAAAGAAGCGGGTATTCAACGTATTAATATTAGTTTAGATAGTTTGAAACCAGCACGTTTTAAAAAAATGACGCGTGTTGGGAAATTAGATAAAGTGTTACGGGGTATTGATGCTGCAATACACGCGGGTTTTAAAGGGATTAAAATTAATGCTGTGATTTTAAAAAACCGTAATCATGATGAAGTTATTGATTTAGTGCAATTTGCAATAGAACGTGGTATTGATATTACTTTTATTGAAGAAATGCCTTTGGGTGTCATCAAAGAACATGATCGTGCAGAGGCCTTTTATTCAAGTCAACAGATACGTGATGATCTAACAACATCGTTTACCTTATTAGACAGTACAGCATGTACTGATGGACCTTCTAAATATTATACCGTAAAGAATACAGATACGCGTGTTGGATTTATTTCTCCGCATACGCATAATTTTTGTGACACCTGTAATCGTGTACGTGTGACGACAGAAGGTCAATTATTATTATGCTTAGGAAAAGAACAATCTGTGGATTTACAAGCGGTGATACGGGCACATCCTCATGATATCACTGCATTAAAATTGGCTATTATTCAAGCAATAGCACATAAACCAGAAAAACATAATTTTGATATGACAGCAGCCCCCCAGATTTTACGATATATGAATCGGACTGGTGGTTAGCTGCTTATACCAATACAACGGAGCACACAATTGATTAAAAAACTGACTATCCCATTTTTCTTTTTAATTTTTTTGATATCCCTTAATATATTTGGTAAGGACGTAATTATTGTTTTTGAGCTTAATCTCTCTCATCATTTACAAGATATTTTATTTAACTATGTTTTTCCAAGTTTTCTTGGATTAGGGAGTGCATGGTTTATTGAAAGATTTATTATGATCGTTTTCTGGGAAAATAACGATACTGTACATAAGCTATTAAAACTGGGATTCACAATACTTCTTTTTGTGATTACGATACTCAGTATCTTGAATATTGTTTTTCAACAATCGATTATAGAGATTTTGACTGGTATCATTGTCATATGTATTATTTTAGCATTTCTGTTACATAGCTTTATGTCAGATATTGTAGCCAGCCTGGCAATACGTTCTTCTTATAAAGTGGGCGATTGGATTGGGATACCCGAAAATGAGATTAAAGGGTGTATTGTTTCATTTAATTGGCGCGTGACATTGATTAAGACACAAGAGGATCGTCATGTTTTGATACCCAATCAAAAATTAAGAGAAATGGTGATTATCAACTATAAGAAACATGATACCCCCCGTCGTCAAACTATTCATCTGACTTTAGATTTTCCAACAGAACGTATTTTCCGTACCTTGTTAGCAGGGACTAAAGCAGTTTTAGGCAGCAATGATCTATTGGAAAATCCACCGCCAAAAGTATTACTGTCAGAAGCCACTTCTGCGGGTATTCAATATATGATTTGGTACTGGATCAAGGGTAATGCGAATCCTGATATCGCACGTCATATTATTTTAAACAGTGTGATTGCACAATTGAAAATTGCAGGATTATCACTCCATTCTACCAAATCAAGCAGTTTTAATTCTTTAGAATTGCGTGTCACACTGTTAGCCAAAATTTCCTTATTTAATGCTTTGGATGAGGATGAGTTAAATAATATTGCTGTTCATTTGCAAGAGCGTTTGTATCGTGAAGGTGATACGATTGTGAAACAAGGCGCCATAGGTAAAACAATGTTTCTTGTGGCAGAAGGCTTGTTATATATTTTTACAGAACTCGATCATGAAGAACATAAAGTGAAAGTAGGACAAATTATCAGTGGTCAATTTTTTGGTGAGATGTCCTTGCTAACAGGACAAACACGTTCTGCCACAGTGATTGCAGCTACAGATACGATTGTGTATGAAATCGCCAAAGAAAATATTTTCCCATTATTAAGCACTAATGCAAAATTTTCTGAAACGATTAGTGATATTGTGGCAGCCCGTCGTTTATCCACCTTACAAACATTAGCTACTTCTGCACAAGAAGAAAAGGGGGCTCAAAATGATGATAGGGCTAAGCATATTTTAGCAAAAATGAGAACATCTTTTAATACTTAATGTTATATATCATGGAATATTCTTTAGGTATAAAAAATAGCATATCAATCCTCAGCGATGCCCTGGCTATGTTATTAAGCCCCGTTGGGGCGAGAAGGCACAACCGACTCTAAATACCTAGGGCGTTGCCCCAGGCTAATATTTTTCGCCCTTTCAGGGCTTGTATAAAGTTATGCTTACACCTTTATTCTAAATACTCTATCATTCTGATTCAGCCGGGTTGTAATGGGTCTCTTGAG
>DAOVZS010000114.1 GCA_030635005.1 Thiomargarita sp.
GATATCAACCTACCCTTGCCGAAGAAATGGGTAGCTTACAAGAACGTATTACCTCTACCAAAACAGGCTCTATTACCTCCATTCAAGCTGTTTATGTCCCTGCTGATGACTTAACCGATCCCTCACCCGCCACCACATTTGCCCATTTAGATGCCACCGTCGTTTTATCACGCCAAGTCGCAGAATTAGGGATTTATCCCGCTGTTGATCCGCTTGACTCTACCAGCCGTCAACTCGATCCCTTGGTAGTCGGACAAGAACATTATGATGTTGCCCGTGCAGTACAAGGCACTTTGCAACGTTATAAAGAATTAAAAGACATCATCGCCATTTTGGGTATGGATGAATTGTCTGAAGAAGATAAACTCACCGTCTCCCGTGCACGTAAAATTCAAAAATTCTTATCACAACCCTTCTTTGTTGCCGAAGTCTTTACAGGAACAGCGGGGAAATATGTCTCCCTCAAAGATACGATTAGTGGTTTCAAAGGCATTGTCAATGGAGAATATGATACGTTACCAGAACAAGCCTTTTACATGGTAGGTTCTATTGAAGAAGCGGTTGAACAAGCCAAACGGCTTGAAAAGGAGCCATAAAACAGATGACAATGACCGTTCATGTCGATATTGTCAGTGCAGAAGCAGAAATTTTTTCAGGTTTAGCCGAAATGGTCATTGCACCCGCGGCACATGGAGAAGTGGGTATTTTACCGATGCACGCACCCTATATCACAATGCTTCAAGAAGGTGCGATCAGACTTAAAATTAATGATACGCGTAACGAATCATTTTATATTTCGGGGGGGATGTTAGAAGTCCAACCGCATAAAGTCACCGTATTATCAGATACAGCCTTACGTGCCCATGATATTGATGAGGCAGCTGCACAAGAAGCAAAACAACGGGCTGAAAAGATCTTGTCTGATAAACAAGCAAATTTTGAATATGCCAAAGCCCAAGCAGAATTAGCAGAAGCCATGTTGCAATTACGTGCGATTGATAAGTTACGTAAAATTACAAAACTCTAATTATTAGTGCTACTCTTCAAAACAACGAATAAAGCCATCCTCAATAGCCGGGTTTATTCGTTGTCTTTTCAATTAGGATTGATTTCCCTCAAATGCCCTTTTTTCTAACTTTTCCATAATCCCAATCGTAGCAAAATCCCTGTTATTATTTACTCACTGATGTTACGCATTCTATTTCTAAACAGCATCGTTCCATTTTTTTTGCGGGCGATGCCCCTGGCTATATTATTAAGCCTCACCCTTGATCTTCATGCGTGCTTTGTATGTTACATCTTGTTGTGCCAGCGGTTGCGACCTGGCAGGTTTTGGTGTGAATGTGCCTGTGAATATGCCTGTGACTCTAAAACCTGCAAGGTCTTGTTTTGACCTTGACTTTGACTGTGTTTGTGCCTGAGTTTCTGACTGTGCCTGTAGCTTGTGCCTTCGCCCCAACGGAACGGGGGCTAAAAAATGGAAACAAAGTGCGTAACATCAGTTATTACTTATTTCCAAGTGCTTTTTTTTCTAATTGTTCCATCACCCCAAAACTGGCAAAACTGGATAATACATCTAGATTGCTTTGTAATTTATAATCTGGCGTACCCGACATGATGACATTATGTGGCATAGTCACTTGCATTCCCATCAAATTGGGATAAATAATGGCAGCGATTTCTTTTTTCAGTTCTGCAAAATAGAGCGCAGGTATGCGTGCTTCATAACGGGCTTCAAGGATGTCAGCTTCTGCCTGTCCTTTTTCTCGCATGACTTGTGCTTCAAATTTCACCGCTTCTAAATTGGCTTTTTGAATATTTAACTTGCTGTGTGCAATATGGGTTTTTTCCTCTTGTTTCGATTTAATGGTGGCTAATTCAAGTGCTAATTGTTCTTCAATTTTGGCACGTTTAATTTTATTGTCTTCTTGTACAATGGCAAGTTCTCTTGCTTTATGCGTCAATTGAATGTTTTGTTCAGCCTGTGCGATCAGTAATTCTTCCTTTTTCTTAGCTTGAACAATGGCTAATTCGATGGCTAACTTTTCATCATTTTTAGATTTTGCAATCATAACAGCAATCGCCAATTCTTCCTGCTCGCGCATTTTTTTTATATTGAGTTGGGCTTGAACAATTTCTAATTGTTTTTGAGTTAAGGCTAACTCCTCTGACTTTTTAGCTAATTTCAATTTCTCTTCATATTCATGAACAGCCAATTGTTTTTCTTTTACAGCAGTTTGAATATTCTTATCTTTTGCAATTTCGGCTGTCTGAATATGTCTCTCCCTTTCAATTTGAGCCGTTTGAATTTGTCTTTGATATTGAACCAAGGCTAATTCATCCATTTTATCACTGGCAACACGATCAAAACGTTTTTTAGCAGCCAATAATTGTTCTAATTCTTCTTCAGGAATGGGCACACCTAAAGTCACTTGTATGACATCAATCCCATATTCCACCAAAGATTTTTTCTCTAAACGTGCAATATTGCCATCTGCTTGCATGATAGGAATCGTTTTCCATATTTTCAAATGACCTGTTTTTTGTTGTGAACCTGGTAACATGATAGATTCTAATTGTCTTGTCTTCACCTCTTCTAATTTACGTTCCGTTTTATAAATACCATTTTGAAGTTGATCTTCTAAAGAAACTCTAAATTGATTTAAACCACCTTGAATAAATTCTTCTCCTGTATATTGCGTGGCTGTCATGACCATAATATCACGAGATAAGGGTATTAATAACGCATCCACCAATTTTTCAGGTGTGGTAAAATCTCGATGAATTCTTTCTAAACGTCCAGCTGTTGTGGGGAGTTTATAACGAAAAGTGGCTGGAATAGTTGCGGTGTAATTATCTGCAAAACGAAGTGTAATTTGACTTTTATGACGGCGAATTTGTTTACCCGCAAATCCTGTCCCAAAATCAACGATCCAGACTTGCTTATAACGCGTCACCCTTGCAAAAGGTACTTTTAAATGAATACCGGGTTTTTGATGTACTTCAAGTTTACCTGTAATTATATTATCATACAAATCAATAAAACCTGAATCCGTCTTAAAATAACTGATAGAAATCAGATATATTAAGAGCCCTAAAAAAAAGAATAACCAGATTTTAGGGGTAGGATGAGTTACTTTTTGACTCATTTTCCGTAAATCTTGATACAGCATTTTTGGTACACTGTCATGATACTTGGCAGCATCCATCTTTTGAGGAATAATTTCTTCGTGAAATGACATAGTGTTATCAATTATCTAGTTGTGTCGGAGAACAAATTTTTTAATGATGTTATTTTAAAGAATTATTCAATCATTTACAAGTACTCATGCATATATTAATCATTAAAACATCCTCATTAGGGGATGTGATTCATACACTACCCGCACTCACGGATGCCTACACACAAAACCCTGACTTACAGTGTGATTGGCTTGTTGAAGAGGCGTTTGCAGAAATACCTACTTGGCATACTGCGGTAACACGTGTTATCCCAGTTGCCTTACGACGATGGCGTAAAGATGTCTGGCATACTTGGAAAAGTGGCCTCTGGAATACATTTCTTCAGGATTTGACACAACAACATTATGATAAAGTGATTGATGCCCAAGGATTAATCAAAAGTGCTTTTTTAACTTATAAAGCACGGGGGCTTCGGTGTGGATTAGATCGTCATTCAGCACGTGAATCTTTAGCATCTTTAGCCTATCAACACAGTTACCCTGTCCCCAAAAAACAACATGCGGTGACACGTACAAGACAGTTATTTGCGCATATATTAGCGTATCCAGCACCCGATACACCGCCAGATTATGGGATTGCACAGCATTTCTCCCCTCAAATTGTTCCCCCTAATGTGATATTCTTACATGGCACGACTTGGATCACCAAACATTGGCCGACTCAGTATTGGATAGAGTTAGCACAATGCGTGATATCTGCTGGATTAACAGTCTATTTACCTTGGGGAAATCCTCAAGAATATGCGCGTGCACGCAAAATTGCCGACACGCATCCCAATATTCATCTAATACCCAAAAGTAATTTGCAGGGCATTGCAACTGTATTATCACAATCTACAGCTGTTGTTGGGGTAGATACGGGATTAGCACATCTTGCAGCGGCATTATCTGTACCATCGGTGACTTTATATGGGGCAACACAACCTGCTTGGACAGGCACTTATGGACAACAACAAACACATTTATTAGCTGATTTTCATTGTGCGCCTTGTTTAAGTAAACGGTGTCATTTGCCCAATAAGGCAATGACATGTTATGAGGATTTATCGGTAGAAAAAGTGTGGTTAGCATTACAAACATTATTATAAAAATAAACAAACAGACGCATTATGCATACAAATATTACAATATATCAAAATATTGTTGCTAATATTGAAAAAGTGATTACAGGTCAACGTCAGACAATTAGAAAAATATTAGCAGCCTTTATTAGTGGGGGACATGTGTTATTGGAAGATTTACCCGGAACAGGTAAAACAACATTAGCAAAAACATTAGCACAGACGATTCAAATGGCATTTCAGCGTATTCAATTTACGCCTGATTTGTTACCTTCTGATATTATAGGGGTATCCATTTTTGAACAACAGGATCATTCTTTTCGTCTTCATAAAGGACCTATATTTACAGAACTCTTATTAGTCGATGAAATTAATCGCGCCTCTCCGCGTGCACAATCCGCACTGTTAGAAGCTATGGGCGAAAAACAAGTGACTATTGATGGAGTGAGATATCCCTTAAGCGAATTGTTTTTTGTCATTGCCACACAAAATCCAATAGAATTCCATGGGACATATCCATTACCAGAAGCCCAAATGGATCGTTTTGCCATGCGTTTAAGTTTAGGATATGTCAAAGCAGAAGAGGAAGTCACTATTCTTAACATGCAACAACAAAACATAGAGATTATCACCGCCAGTGTGATGCGAGAGGATATACAACAATTGAGAGAAGCGGCTCAGGCGATTTCAATCAGTGATGAGTTGAAACGTCATATTGTGGATTTAGTCAGAGCGACACGCACCATACCGGGCGTACAAATGGGCGCAAGTCCTCGCGCTGCTTTAACACTGATGAAAGCAGCACAAGTATTAGCTTTATTTGATGATCTGCCTATGGTAACCCCTGCACATATCCGAGATGAACTGGCTATTCCTGTGATAGCACATCGTTTAAAGCTTGATTCACAAGCACGGTTTGGTGGATCAGACAGTGAAAAAGTGGTGAAAGAGATTTTAAAACGTATTGATTCACCAATTTAAAGGAGAAATTAAGGTATGTTACCTTCTTATAATTATGCTTATGCCAAAGCAAGAGTGATTGGCGCTTTATTAAAACTTGAAAATTGTTCTGTTTTTGCTGAAATGAGTTTGACGTTAAATAGTCGCGTGTATACCCCTGATGTTTGTGTGTATGCTAAACGTGATGTAGATTTATCTTTATCTGAACCCATAGAAATCAATGATATGCCTATGTTAGTGGTTGAAGTATTATCACATACTGTGACGCTACAAGAGATATTAGATAAATTTGACATATATTTTGATTCACTTGTGAAATCGTGTTGGTTAGTGGTGCCTGTGGCAGGAACGGTCATTGTGTATGCATCTCCTGAACAATCCCAACGATTTCGTACGGGGGATATTGTGGATGAGCAATTAAATCTGACATTGCCTTTATTAGAAATTTTTGATGACGATTAAAACATGGATATTTTTCATATTATCATCCTTGCCATTATACAAGGCTTAACCGAATTTTTACCGATTTCGAGTTCCGCACATCTCATTTTACTCCCAGAATTAACAGGATGGGAAGATCAAGGGATTGCTTTTGATGTGGCTGTCCATCTAGGATCGCTGATCGCTGTGTTAATGTATTTTCGGGCTGATTTAAAACCTTTAATGTTGAGTTGGTTTAAATCCTTGAAAACATTCACATTAACCTCAGAGAGTCGTTTAGTCTGGGGCGTGGGCATTGGGACGATACCTGCAGGTTTAGCAGGTTTAATGATTGCAGGATTTGATTTAGATCTTTATTTAAGATCATCCCTCATTATTGCAGTGACTACCCTTCTTTTTGGTATATTGTTAGGTATAGGCGATGTTTGGGGTAAAAAGGAACGGGATGAATATAGTTTAACGTGGAAAGATATTATTATCATCGGATTGGCACAAGCGTTGGCTTTAATCCCTGGTACGTCACGTTCTGGCATTACGATTACTGCTGCTTTATTCTTAGGTTTAAATCGTAAAGCAGCAGCCCGTTTTTCATTTTTATTGGCTATTCCCATCATTATTTTAGCAGGATTAGTGTCCAGTTTATCATTTATGGGGACTTCAATTGATTGGTTAGGCTTAGGCTTAGCAGTTATTTTTTCTGCCTTCAGTGCTTATTTTTGTATCCATGCTTTTATGAGTTTATTGGATCGTATTGGTATGTTGCCTTTCGTGGCGTATCGTTTGGGATTAGGGATCCTCTTATTAATGTGGGTTGTTTAAGTCATGGAAAAACAATTACGTTTAAAAAAACTATGGATTTTCATGGCTTGGTGTTTGGTGAGTGCGGTGATTATCTTATCGTTAGGTTCGCC
>DAOVZS010000126.1 GCA_030635005.1 Thiomargarita sp.
AAGTACTATTGATAATAATATCCTAATCTACCCTGTCTGGAAATGGCTCTTGTTAGAACCAGAATTTTCAGGATAATGATATTATGCACTCTACTTCTAAAAAGCATCTTTACATGTTTTAGCTCCAGGGGTGAGACATCACATCATAGCTAAGTTCAATCATAATAATACCCTTAATGTTTTGCATAATGGACAGCACGAAACCTACCCATGGCTATATTATTAAACCCCGTTGGGGTGAAGGCACAGGCACAGTCAGAAACACAGGCACAAACACAGTCAAAGTCAAGGTCAAAACAAGACCTTGCAGGTTTTAGAGTCACAGGCACAGTCACAGGCACATTCACACCAAAACCTGCCAGGTCGCAACCGCAGGCACAACCGCAGGCACAACCGCAGGCACAACCACAGGCACAACAAGATGTAACATACAAACCACGCATGAAGATTCCAAAGATAATGAGGATTTTTCTTGTTAAGTACTCAATTAATCACAGATCTCACCTGTTCTCGTAAAACAGAAAATTTCTCAGGATTGACTAAGGCAGGTTTATTCTGTAAGGCTAATCGATGGGTTTCACAACGATAAGCTCGAAAGGCGTCGCTTAATTGTTGACTGGCTGTTGCTGTTAATAAATTGTATGTGACACATAATTGTAATTGAGATAACATACCTGTAGTATCTAACAAGCCTGGATAATCCGCTGCCCAACGTAATACCATATATTGAATCATAAATTCAATATCGATAATGCCCCCACGCCCATGTTTTAAATCAAACACCTTATCTGTACTTTTATCTAAAGTGTGACGCATTTTGTCGCGCATGTTACAAACTTCTGTTTTTAAAGTATCAGGATTGCGACGAATACTGAGAATGTCACGACGCATTTTTTCAAATTGTGCCATATTTTTAGGATTGCCTGCAATCGCACGGGCACGAACTAAGGCTTGATGTTCCCATGTCCATGCTTTATCCAATTGATAGGCGTGAAAAGCCTCAAAACTACTGACTAATAAACCTGTTGCACCGCCGGGGCGTAAGCGAGAATCAACTTCATATAAAATACCTGCAGGTGTATTTGCGGTGATAATATGAATAATACGTTGTCCTAAACGAACAAAAAAAGTTTGATTATTTAAGGATTTTTCACCGTGCGTCATTTGTTCGCTTCCACTACTGTCATGCAAAAACACAATATCTAAATCTGAACCATAACTTAATTCTATACCCCCCGCTTTACCATAAGCCACAATACAAAATTCAGCTTGTCGTTCTTCTCCCTGATCATGACAATAAGGATGTCCATGTTTTTGGGTTAAATAGTCATATGCGATAGACAAAGAACGTCGCACTAAGGTATCTGCAATACCTGTCAAATAATCGCTAGTCACGGGCGCTGTGAGATTTCCTGAAATTTCAGAAGCTGCCACATGTAACACATAAGCACGTTTAAACTGACGCAAACTGTCCATTTGCATTTCTAAATCATCAGGAGGCAAATGGGCTAATTGTGCTTGTAATGCATTATCTAATTCTTGTTGTTTGAGTGGATTATACAGACTACGCGGATCAAGCAATTCATCTAATAATAAGGGATAACGTGTGATTTGTTCAGCAATCCAAGCACTGTCTGCACATAAACGTACCAGTTGTTTTAATACAAGGGGACGTTCTATTAATAAACTGAGATATACAGTGCGTTGTGCAACTGTTTCAATAAAGTTTAAGCTACGGTGTAGTGCGTTATCAGGATTATGTTGTTCAAGTGCGGTGGTGATGAGTGAGGGAATTAATATATCAAATTTTTCATGTCCACGCCGCGTCAGTTTTTTAATAATACGTGATTCGGATAGTTGTTGTAGTTGCTTGAATACCTGTAATGGGTTTTGAAAACCTGCTTCTTGTAATAAAGGTAATAGGGAATCATCCTTAAAACCACTGTACCAGTATGTTTTCCAGATATCAGAGTCTATTGTTTCTAAGGAAGGAATGGCTTTGGCAGGGGCATGTGGTGCAATTACTCTTTCAAATTCTTGATGAGCAGCGTGTTGATGATACTTTAATTTGGCTAAAAATTGTGTCCAATGTTCAAATCCCATACTGTAAGCCAATCGTGTTTGATTAAGGGCATCATCAGGTAAGGTTTGTGTTTGTTGATCATCAATGGCTTGTAAATGATTTTCGCTCAGACGTAAGAAACAATAGGCGTGATGTAATCGTGTGACTGCGGATGGGGGTAAAATATGGTATTGTTTTAATTGTTCTAATGTTCTGAGTAAATGCCGTTGTTGTAAGGCAGGTTGTCGTCCCCCGCGTATTAATTGAAAGACTTGACACGTAAATTCTATTTCACGAATGCCGCCGATACCTAATTTCAAATTATTATTTAACCCTTTACGCTTGGTTTCTTGATCAATCATTGTTTTCATGGTGCGTAAGGCTTCAAAGGCATTGAAATCTAAATAGCGTCGATATACAAAGGGACGTAATATTTTTAACAGTGTTTCACCCGCAGCAATATCACCGGCTGCTGATCGGGCTTTAACAAAAGCATAACGTTCCCAATCTCGTGCATGGGTTTCATAATAGGTTTCCATACCTGAGATACTCATCACCAAAGCACCACTGTCTCCAAAAGGACGTAAACGCATATCGACACGAAAAACAAAGCCATCGGCGGTGTTTTGATTTAACATCACCACCAATTGTTGTCCTAATCGCGTGAAAAATTCTTGATTAGTACGCGAACGCTTAACACCGACTGTCTCGCCAGATTCAGGATATCCAAAAATAAGGTCAATATCTGACGAAAAATTCAATTCTTGCCCCCCTAATTTTCCTAAAGCCAATACAAACAACGATTGAGGTACACCTTGCGTATCACAGGGGGTTCCCATAATAGTGATTAAACGCTGATGTAGCCATGTCAAAGCAGCATTGATCATGGCATCGGCTAAATCAGATAATGATTTTAAGGTTTCTTCTAAGGGGGCCCAACTTGCCAGATCACGCCAAGCAATACGTACCATTTCTCTGCGACGAGAGATGCGTAATATACGCATGACTTCAGATTCTTCTTTGATATCCTGTAATAACAATGAGAGCTTTTCTGGATAATCAATGCTTGATTGCAACAATTCTCCACTGTCAATGAGTTCTTGATATAATTCAGGATATTGGAGACAGACATGTGCCACAAATGGGCTGCAAGCCCACACTTTTTCTTGACTGTCTAAAGTGACATCTGATACGTGTAAGATGTCATTAAGTTCTGTTTGGAGTAAGCGGGGTAGGGTCATTGATAGATATTTATTTCGAAAGTTCAGGATATTGTTTGATAAAGGCCATGAATTCTTGTCTTGTTTCTTGTCCTTTACTATGATCAGGATATTGTGTCAAAAGATGATTTAACGCTTGAATGGCTGCATGATGTTGTTCACTATGAAATAAAGAATATCCTAACCAATACAGTGCATGTTCATTAGACGGATCAATCGTGAGTACTTTTTGATACAAAGAGACGCATTTCTTGTGAATCTCTACTGTTTGTTGTCTTCCGGTACGAAGTTTGTCAGCACGCTTGTTAAGCAATATCACATTCGCTTCATCCTGTTTGGATTTCTGTTTGAGCCCCAATGCTCTCGCTGCTTGTTCCAAATCACTTTGGCTAATGGTTGATGTTATTTGTATGCTACGTTCAGGTATTGCCAGAAGTTTGACAGCAATAATACCCATCAAAATTAAATATAAGACAATCAAAATAACGACTTTTAGAATAGAAGATGATTTTTTTTGATTTTGAGTATCGTTTTGTTGGCGTAATGCTTCATATTCATCACGTTTTTGCCAGTCACTTAGAATCGTATACGCTTTTGTGATATCATCTCTTCTATTGGTAGCTACTTTTAGCAGTAATTTTATATTTGAACCACTTGGAAGACCCAATATTGAAAAATCTTTTTCAGCAATCCCAGTTGAAATTTCTTTAAGTTTTTCATCTCTTGCTTTTTCAACTTCTTCAATAGTCGCGTGATGATCCACTTCCAGTATCTTGTAAAAATTTTTCATAATGTTATATATCTTTGAGTTCTCTCCCTAATAAGGGAGAGAAATGTTTATTATTTAATTAATAACCTGCTAATTCCATTAACTGTCCTTTAACACGTGTGGCCATCTCTGTTTCCATTTCGGCGCGCTGATTTTCAAGACGTACATCATATTCTTGTTTGAGGGCTGCCAATTCGGATTGATGTGCTTCCACCATGTCTTCTTGCAATTTACGTTTAACATCAGCCGTAAATGGCGTGACTAAACCAGCTAATTCTTGTAAAGTACGCCAAGATTGTTGGCGTTCATCACACACTGCTATTAAGGCTGGTTTCACCTGTAAACGTTTTTCAGTCAATTTTTCACCCATAGTTACAAAAGGTGTTTTTCTTTGTCGGGTCTTAATATCAAGTTGTAGATAGTCAAGAATAGGCAAAGGGCTCGGGGCATCACTACTCAGTTCTGAGAAATAGGGCGCAAAGCGTTGTTCTGTCGCTGCCCAATCAGCTGGGGTAAGTGTATTCCACGATTTTTCAAGTTCGGCATTGCCTTCCAAACTAATCCGAGATCCAAACACACCTTGTACATCAGGATCGTATCGAAATAGTGGGAAAACACGCGATGTGATCGCTTGTTGTGCTTGTTTAAAGGTTTGATCGGGTGCAAAACCATGACGTTCAGGGCTAGGGGCATGGATAGAAATTAAGGCAGGTCCTGAAAATTTGAAAGCTGCTTTGACATTTTCAAGAAAATGGCTGCTATGAGCTAATGACGTTTGTACAATATACGCTTTACGTTGTGATAAGGCTAATAGTGCCGGATCAATTTTACTTTCTGTCGGAACAGCCATGGGTGTTCCTGCGACGTTAGCAGTGCCCAGTGTCATATCTAAATCAGCCAGTAGCATAATTTTAACAGGGAGACTACCACTTAATAATTGGGTAACTCCTGCTAATCCTTTACCACTCAACACATCATCATTGCCTAATAACAATAATGGAGGGCACAGTTGTTGTTCGTCTAAGCTTAAATCTGACCATGTTAATACTTTAGATTCTCTGGCTGCTTCGTCAGGTTTTTCAACTTCGAGGCGTGCTTGGCGTATTAATGTAATCCCTTTAATGGCTTGACGCATTTGTCCTTCTAATAAACCAGCAGCAAGTTGTGCCGTTTCACCAATCATATCAACTGCAACGGGTACTTGAAAAGGATTGTCAGGCCAAGAACCTGCCCATTGGGTTAATGTACCCGGTGCAATCGCTAAACTCACACGGGAACGTCCTAAGCCATGTCCCCCTTCAGATAATCTCCAATGTAAGGCGCTTAATGCTTGGCTTATTTTGACTAAACGGCGTAATCGTACAGCATCAATCAATCCATCTTCAGCCACTTGTTCTAATTGTTGCGTGAGGCTGGATAACGGTGCATTGTGTTGTATTGCATTTAATCCCTTGCTCAACTGTTCAAGATCATCAGTGGGTAAGGCACGACTCAAACTCTCTTGTATCGTTTGGGTCAGTTGTTTACGTAAACTGGCAATTTCTTCAATAAAACGGCTCATAATGGGTTGCCGTTGAAATTCTGTCACTGCTAAAGCCAAGCGAATGGCTGCTTTTTCACCCGATCCTGCTTCGGCATTATCGCCACCTGCTAAGGCCATTTGACAATAACGAGATAATAAAATGGCAGGCATTTGACCAATATCTGGATGTGTACTGGCGTGCGCTATGGTAGGACCTGAGGTATCAGGACATTGTTCCCACATTTGCCATGTCTTATGTGCTAATTCAACATTCTCTATGCTTTGAGAGACAGCCGTTAATGCGGCAGGTTCGCAAGCCCCTATACATAATCCACACGCTTTACACGCATCAGGATTAATGACAACAGATAAAAATTCACCTGTTTCATGCTGGAAATGTTCGGGATCAGAAAAAAACGCTTGCGTGCGTGCGACGGGTAAATCACCAATTTTTTGAATCACCGTCTCTACAGCCTCACTCATCGCTTGTTTACGTTCATCACTTAAGGGTAATTTATCCTTTAAACCCGTAAACGCATCTTGGATAAATGCACCTGCAGTATCGTATGTATTGTCTTGATCTCTACCTAAATTGTGTATGCGTGTTGTGAGTTTACCCACTGCCATTCGTAAAGGTTCGGCA
>DAOVZS010000210.1 GCA_030635005.1 Thiomargarita sp.
GGTTTTTATAAAATATTTTTTTGTAAGCATATAATATTAAAGTACGTCTAAATTGTTATGATGTGAAAAGTATAAGGTAAACTTAAATACTCCTTATTTTAATGTTGTCACAGAATATCTATATAGTCACACAATTTATGTATTAGCAGAAATCTCTATCAAAGCACAAGATTCGATTACCAAATACGGCCGTTAAAAAAAATCTGAATTTGACTGAAATATAGTTTATTATAGTATAAATATTTTTGCAAGTCTTTTTTCACTAAATAAATTATTTCAATGTCAACTATTTATTATATTCCCATTCTAATTAATATTAAAGTAACCTTTAGACAACAACACAGATGACAAAAATTGCGATAGTAGGCTTATCTTGTTTATTACCCGGTGCGGAAAACCCAGAACAATTTTGGAAAAATCTTCTTGAACAAAAAAATCTCACGTCAAAAGCAACTGCCCAAGAGATGGGCGTAGCTGCAGAAATTTTTTATGATCCTAGGAAAGGGATTACAGATAAATATTATTGTTTAAAAGGTGGTTATATTCGGGATTTTAAATTTGATACTGCTGGTTATCATATAGCACCTGATGTTTTGCAATCTTTAGATCGCTTATATCAATGGTCTCTTTACGTTGCAAAACAAGCATTACAAGACAGTGGCTATTTAGGAGAACGTGCTGCTTTAGAGAAATGTGGTGTGATTTTAGGCAATCTCTCTTTTCCAACAGTATCGTCTCATCAATTATTAACCACGATTTATCAAAAAACACTGGATTCTGCACTTCAACAGGTATTACAACAGAAGACGTTCAGTTTAGAACAGGGAAAATCTGAGGTTTCACCCCTTAATACTTTGATTTCGGGATATCCTGCGGTACTGATTGCTCAGGGATTAGGATTATCAGGACCTCGTTTATCTTTAGATGCAGCATGTGCCTCATCATTATATGCGGTCAAATTGGCGTGTCAATATTTATTATCACATAAAGCGGATATGATGTTAGCGTCTGCGGTGAGTGCAGCCGATCCTTTATTTATCAAAATGGGTTTTTCCATTTTTCATGCTTATCCAGATAATGATAAAAGTTGTCCTTTTGATCAGGATTCAGGGGGACTTTTTGCGGGAGAAGGGGCAGGAACGCTGGTTTTAAAACGTTATCATGATGCGATACGTGATGGGGATCATATTCATGCCATTATTGACGGTATTGGCTTATCTAATGATGGGAGAGGAAAATTTGTACTGAATCCTAACCCAAAAGGACAAGCTTTGGCTTTTAAGCGGACGTATGCTGATGCGGGTGTGAACCCAAAAGATATTGAGTATGTTGAATGCCATGCGACGGGAACGCCTGTGGGGGATAGTGCTGAATTAAATTCAATGGAGGCTTTTTTTGGAGCTTATCAGGCAACGCCTTGGTTGGGCGCGGTGAAATCTAATTTAGGGCATTTATTGACTACCGCAGGTATGAGCAGTCTGATTAAGGTCATTTTAAGCTTTAAACATGGGATTATTCCACCCACGATTAATTTAAATAATCCTGCAAGCTCAGATCAGGGTGTTTTTTCTGCGAAACAAATGGTGAGAACGGCGACTCCATGGTCATCTCAATATGCGGCTGTCAGTACGTTTGGTTTTGGGGGGACGAATGCTCATTTAATTTTAGAATCGCCTAAAATTCTTGAAGATAAAAAGCAGACTGATTATAAGACGTCCAAACTGGCGATTGTAGGTATGGATGCATTTTTTGGGGGGTGTCATAGCTTAGAGGCATTTGAGCGGAGTATTTATGAGGGCACACAACATTTTATTCCTGTTCCCCCAAATAGATGGCAAGGGATTGAAAATCAAGTAGATATATTGAAAGAGTATGGTTTAGACGCTGCGCCATTAGGGGCTTATATTCAAGATTTTGACATGGATTTTTTACATTTCAAAATTCCGCCACGTGATGAAGATCAACTTATTCCACAACAATTATTAATGCTTAAAGTGGCCGATAATGCGATTAAAGATGCAGGATTGGTATCAGGCGGTAATGTTGCTGTCATTGTGGCGATGGAAACTGAATTAGCGTTACATCAGTTTTTAGGACGTTGTGATTTATCGTGGCAAATTAAGGAGAGTTTAGCCAAGGCACAGATTCAGTTATCTCCTGAACAAATACAAGAATTAGAGGATATTACTAAAAATAGCCTGTTTCCACCCGCACAATTAAATCAATATACCAGTTTTATTGGTAATATTATGGCGACGCGTGTGTCTACACAATGGAATTTTAATGGACCTGCTTTTACGATTTCATCCGAAGAAAATTCTGTGTTTAGTGCTTTAGAAGTCGCTCAACATTTTTTAAGTACGGGGGAAGTCGATGCGGTGGTGGTGGGTGCGGTTGATCTTGCAGGTGGATTTGAGCATGTGCTGTCACGTCATCAATTATCTCCTATTAATAATAGTGGGGTTAATACACTCAGTTTTGATGAAAAATCCAATGGGTGGTTGGTGGGAGAAGGGGCAGGAGCGGTGGTTTTAAAACGCTTAGATGCCACACAAGAGCGGACGTATGCGGTGATTGATGCATTAAGCATCCTGCCCAATAATCAGACGACTACGCTGAATCATTTACCTAAAGTGCCTAATGCGGAACGGGTAACTCAAAGTTGCAAAAATGCTTTTGATTTGGCAGGTATACGCTCGCAAGAAGTGGGATACGTTGAAGTATGTGGTAGCGGTGTCGCTTCAGAGGATATGGCTGAAATCAAAGGTTTAAGCGGTGCGTATCAAAATGATGAACTTATCACCGCAATGGGTAGTGTCAAGGCTAATATTGGTCATACATATGCTGCTGCTGGGATGGCGAGTTTAATTAAAACGGCTTTATGCTTGTATCATCGGACGATCCCAATGGTGCCACAATGGGAAAGCCCCAAAATGCCCGAACAATGGCAAGGCAGTCCTTTTTATGTGGCTACAAAATCTAAAACGTGGTTTAGTGAGACGCCAAGATATGCGGCGATTAACAGTCTGGGATTAGATGATAGTTATGTTCATGTCATTTTATCTGAAGCATCGCACGGTGATGCAGTCCGTCAAAGTGCTTGTTATCTGTTTCCTTTATCAGCTGATACACCGTTAGTATTACAAACACAATTGAATCACTTGCAAGAGACGATTGAAAAAAGTGTGAATCTTGAAGACACCGCCTGTCATACTTATGCTGATTTTCAATCTAAGGCACATTATTGCTTGTCTATTGTGGGACATGATAAAAAGGAACTTTGCCAACAAATTGCGTTAGCAAGACAAGGGATTAACACAGGTAAGGAATGGAAAACGCCTGTAGGCAGTTATTTCACGCCTAAACCTCTGGAAAAAATCGCCTTTGTGTATCCTGCTATGGGCACTACTTATCTTGGTTTAGGACAAAATCTATTTCGATATTATCCTAAATTGTATGATGATTCTACATTAGGCAGTTTAACCAATACATTATTACATGAAAAAGTATTATATCCCCGTTCTTTAGAAAAACTGTCTCCTCAAAAACAAGCGGATATTGAAGCACAATTGCACCATGAAGGGGCATCTATGTGCCAAATTGGTATCAGTTTTGATGTTTTATATACGGCTGTGTTGAGAGATTTTTTTAAAATACAGGCAAAAGCGGCTTTTGGATATAGTCAAGGCGAATTAAGTGGTATGATGTGTGCACTTGGGATATGGCGTGACAATCGTATGTTAAGTGATAA
>DAOVZS010000148.1 GCA_030635005.1 Thiomargarita sp.
ATATGCGTGGGCAGATGTAGTGATTTGTCGTGCGGGAGCACTGACAATAGGTGAATTAGCACAAGCAGGGGTTGCCAGTATTTTAGTCCCTTATCCTTATGCTGTGGATGATCATCAAACAAGTAATGCATGTTTTTTATCCGAAAAAGGTGCCGCAATACTCTTACCCCAAACTGAATTAACCGTCAAAAAATTAGCATCATTAATCACAGACTTTATCCATAATCCAACACGTTTAAAAAATATGGGACTTACGGCAAGACAATGTGCGACACCGCTAGCATTAGAAACCGTGGTTAATTTAGTACTTAAAAAAATATGACTATTGATGACGAAAACAGATATCTTAAGAGCTGAATCACTTAAAATTCAACGGGGAAATAGTAAGATCATACTTAATAATAGCTCATTTTCTCTTAAAAAGGGCAGTATGACCTATTTATCGGGGGCTTCGGGTGTGGGTAAAAGTACCTTACTTTGGACATTAGCACGGATGTATCCTTTACTTAAAGGGAAATTGTGGTTTAATAATCATGTTCAAACAGACATTCCAATGGCACAATGGCGTGCCAATATTGCCTTATTACCCCAAAATCCCGTGCTGATGTCAGGCAATATTGCATACAATTTACTGTATCCTCTGCAAACATTTTGCATACAAAAAGAACGATTTCCTATATTGCCCAATACTCAAACATTACAAAAAGAATTAGAAACAGTGGGATTGGCTGATATACCATTAGAACGTAACGCTGCCTCACTTTCAGGCGGACAAAAAACACGCTTAGCTTTAATCAGACTGCTATTAACACGTCCAAAACTGATTTTAGCCGATGAACCCACAACAGGCGTTGATCACGCTACTGCACAATTAATCCTACAGCGACTCCACACTTTTTGTGACAACGGGGGTAGCGTGCTTTTTACCAGTCACGCTCATACAGAACTCCTGCAATGTCCAACAATGATACTGAATGACAAAGCAGCACTCTCTTTCAAACAATGGCCTTAAATATTGGTTGGTTAGAATTAGCATTTGCAACACTATTTATTGTTATCGCAGGTGCTGTAACACTCATGATGTCATTGGGTCTCTTACGTACACTGGCTATCGCAACGATACGTACCTATTTGCAACTGATTGCACTGGGTTTTGTGCTGACATGGATATTTGAAACGTATACGCCTATAATAGTATTAAGTATATTTCTATTCATGATGTTGATGACAGCACACATTCTACTCCAACGCGTCACATTAAAACCCCCTAATCTCTATGTAAGTACCTTTAGTGCGGTATTTATCACGAGCACAGTCGTCACATTTTCAGTGACTGGGATGATTATTCATGTTGAACCGTGGTATGATCCCCGCTATATTTTAACGATTGGGGGGATGATTTTAGGCAATACGATGAATGGGATTGCACTTGCCCTAGAACGTCTATTTGATGATCTTAAAAAACGAGAATCTGAAGTAAAACAAGCACTTGCATTTGGAGGAACGCCTTGGGAAGCCTCACTACCCAGCATACGAATCGCCATCACCGCAGGTATGACCCCCATTATTAATTCAATGAGTGCGGTGGGATTAGTGTCTATTCCAGGTATGATGACAGGACAATTATTAGCAGGTGCTGATCCGATTCAAGCTGCTAAATATCAAATTGTTGTCATGCTCATGATTTCTGCAGCCACCGCTTTGGGATCGATGATGAGCGTTTATTTGGTATATCAACGTGCTTTCGATAAAGAATGGCACTTTACTTTAATGGGGATACGTTTATAAATACGCCTGCCTCATATAAAAACAACATTATGAATACAACTCAATTTTCTGATTTAGATTTTAAAGCAGACATTAAAAATAACTTATTAGCCAATTTAGAATCACTTGGCTATCACAAGATGACTGATATTCAAGCTAAAAGCTTACCTTATATTTTAAAAAATCAAGATGTTATTGCACAAGCAAAGACAGGAAGTGGAAAAACGGCTGCTTTTGGGCTTGGATTATTATCAAAACTAAAGGTAAAAGAATACAAAATACAAGCCTTAGTGCTCTGTCCTACGCGTGAATTAGCCGAACAAGTCGCTCAAGAAATTCGACGATTGGCGAGATTTACGCATAATGTCAAACTATTAACACTCTGTGGAGGGCAAGCTTTCGCCCCCCAAAGAGACTCATTAGCACATGGTGCACATATTATTGTAGGCACACCTGGACGTATTCAAGATCATTTAAATAAACGCACACTGAATTTAACCAAAATACATACCTTAGTTTTGGATGAAGCGGATCGTATGCTAGACATGGGATTTTATGATGATATGATGAATATCATCTCGTATATTCCCAAGCAGCATCAAACAATGCTATTTTCAGCAACATTTTTAGATTCTATTGTAAAAATGAGTGCGTCTATTCAGAAAAAACCAATCAATATTCATGTAGAATCACTACATAATGACAGCGAAATCGAACAACGGTTTTATGAAGTGACGCCCCCCCATTTAAAAATAGACGCCTTAAAAATGTTGTTGGCCCATTATCAGCCAGAATCAAGCCTTATTTTTTGTAATACCAAAGTGCAATGTCAAGAAATCGCCAGACAACTCAAAGGAAATGGCACTTTTGCACTCGCAATTCATGGTGATTTAGAACAAAAAGAACGTAATCAAGTATTATTGCGATTTGCCAATAAAAGTTGCTCTGTTTTAGTCGCGACTGATGTTGCAGCACGTGGACTCGATATTGACAATATACAAATCGTGATTAATTATGACTTGTCACCAGATGTTCATATACACCGCATTGGCAGAACAGGACGAGCTGGTAAAAAAGGGACAGCACTCAGCCTATATACAACACACGAACGACATAAAATAGAGCTCATTGAAAAAATTCAAAATCAAATGTGCCATTATGATCTCCTAGACTCATTAGAAGATAAAGGAATAGCAACCCCCCCCCTCATGATCACGCTATGTATTCATGCAGGCAAAAAGAATAAAATGCGTCCAGGTGATATATTGGGTGCTTTTACGGGTGAACTGGGTATTATTGGTACACAAGTGGGAAAAATAAATATTTTTGATTTTAGTTCATATGTTGCGTTAAACAGAAAAATCGCAAATAAAGTTTTTAAACACGTACAAAATATTAATATTAAAGGACGTAACTTTAAAATTAGCACACTCTAATCTTTTTTCACCCGATCATCCAAGGGTTGAAAAAGTGGACAATACCAAATATGCCAACGATGCAAAACATATTTTAAAGTAGTCCAAATGACTTCCAGCCCATATTTACTGGCTCTAAGCAAATTAATAGAAGAAGCATCCTTAAAATACAAAGTGGGGCAAGTAATTTCACCAATCGTAAAATTAGCATATAGAATCTGTAATAACATTTGATTATCAAAAATAAAATCATTTGAATTCTGTTCTAAAGGCAAAGTTTCCAAAACTTTTTTAGAAAAAGCTCTATAACCTGTATGATATTCAGATAATTTATGACGAATTAAAATATTTTGATACAGTGTTAATATACGATTGGCGATATATTTATAAATGGGCATGCCCCCTTTTAAAGCACCTTCCCCCAATATCCGAGAACCCAACACACAATCAAATAAATCTTCTGAAATTAAAGAAGCCATAGACACAATCAATTTTGGCGTATACTGATAATCAGGATGTAACATAATCACAATATCTGCGCCTTTTTCCAAAGCAGTTTTATAACATGTTTTTTGATTGCCCCCATATCCTAAATTTTCAGTATGGACAATCGTAATGATGCCCAAGGATTTTGACACTTTAGCGGTGCTATCAACACTCTTATCATCAACAAGAATCACCTCATCAACGATATCGTGAGGAATTTCCTCATAAGTACGCTGTAAAGTGCGTTCCGCATTATAAGCCGGCATGACGACAACAATTTTTTTACCATTTAGCATAAATATTACCTATCTTATAAAATGAATCAATAATCTAAAACTCAGGTATTTTTGACATGGGAGGACCTGCACTCAAAATACCATATATCATCCAAATACAAATAATACTATAAACAACACGGGGGATCCAATCTGCTAACATCTTATGATGTAATGCAATATCCTCAGATTCAAGTTTGGCATAATGTAACATCATCTGATCTAAACTCCCAGCATGTTCACCAATTGAAATCAATTGAATCGCCACTGTATTCATCCCTTCTACTTGCGAACACGATTCTGCAAAGCTCTCTCCCTCTTCTAAATAGAGACTAATTTGTTGTAATTCTTTTCGTAAAACTGAATTTTCAACCACTTCATAAACTTTAGGTAAAGCGTCCAAAATAGGCACACCTGCTTGTACCATTAAACCTAATAACCGCATAAAATCTCTCAAACTTTGTCGCACACCCCAATATCCAAAATATGGCATTTTTATTTCAATCTTATCCCATACGCTTACCCAAGGCTGTAAAAAACCATAACGTATCCAATTCGGCAGTTGTAAAAATATAAAAATAACTATCGCTAATTGAATAATAAATCCCACTGTTGTAAACAAATAGCTTATCAGAGTGATTTTTCCTAAAAATAAATCGGGAAAGGGCTGAATGAATATAGCCAATAGAAAAACCATTCCTGGTAATATTAAACCTGATTTAATACGCTGATACTGTCGAGCCTTTTCCTCATAAAATTGTGCCATTTGTCGAAATACTTCAGCAGTTGTGCCCCCTGATTCTGCCGCATCCACAAGTGCAATATCTAAACCAACAAATAATCCCGCTTTCGTACCTGCCTGACATAAAGAATGTCCATGTTGAATATACAATAGCATTTTTTTGAGGCGTTTTCCCACTTCACCCCCCGTTTTTATCAGCATTAACAGTGCTTGTTGTATGGGAATTCCAGAATTTTCCAATCTCCCCAATTGTAAATAAATCACCGCTAAATCTTTGGAAGAAAGCTGTTTTAATATCTTAATCATATATTTTGTGCATTGTTGTATGACTATCATTATATTTATATTTTTATATCAATTATGCCATAATTTTATAAATAAATACAATATAAAATATTTATTACAAATAAATAAATAAAAAATATTAATATAAAACAATATCTTAACTCAAAAAAAGACAAAATATAAGAAAATATTTATTTTAATAGTTGACATCTCCTCATAAAATGTATCATAATGCACCGCTTAATTTCATGAGGAGGGGTGCCCGAGTGGCTAAAGGGGGCAGACTGTAAATCTGTTGGCTTACGCCTACGGTGGTTCGAATCCACCTCCCTCCAAATTTAATCGTAAAAAATTTAAAATCATAAAAATATTAACTTAATAATTAGAAATAAAATAAAATAGCTTGACAATAGATTATTTAATCAGTTAAACTAAAAAATATATAAAAAGACAAGGA
>DAOVZS010000050.1 GCA_030635005.1 Thiomargarita sp.
AAATACAATCACTTCCCGCTATTTGATGAATATTATAATCACTGCCTTTGACTAAAATATCGGGTAAAATTTGACAAATCAAATCTTTAGGTGTTTCTGTCGAAAATGGAATGACCCAAGAGACACATTCTAATGCTTGTAATACTGCGATACGTTTGTCTAAGGTATTGATAGGACGCGTATGCCCTTTTAAACGTTGTATAGAAGCATCATCATTAATAGCCACTACTAAGCGGTCTCCCAAGTGTCGTGCTTGTGTCAAATATTGAATATGTCCTGCATGTAAAATATCAAAACAACCATTGGTCATAACGACCGTTTCCCCATTTTCTTGGGCTGCTTTAATGGTTATTTTTAAGGAAGTGGTATCATGTATACATTTACCCGTATGCTGATGTAACGCATGTTCAAGCTCAATAACACTGACGGTGGTCGCTCCTAGTTTAGTGACAGTTATTCCAGCTGCAATATTGGCTAATGCTGTGGCACTCTTCCAATCTTGACCAGCAGCACGTCCTGCTGCCAAAACGCTGATCACCGTATCACCTGCCCCTGTCACATCAAAAACTTCATGAGCATGGGTAGGTAGATGTAAAGGGGGCATTTCTGCTTGTAATAATGTCATGCCTTGTTCACTACGAGTAATTAATAAGGCTTCTAAATCTAAGTGTTGACGTAAAGCTTGCCCTTTTTCAACTAATTGCCTTTCTGTGGTACAGGGTCCCACAACAGCTTGAAACTCGGAAAAATTAGGGGTGATGATGGTAGCCCCTTGATATTTGCTAAAATCATGTCCTTTGGGATCAACTAAAATAGGCTTATTCTGAGTACGGGCTAAACGAATGAGCTGTTGCGTATCTATTAAAGTGCCTTTACCATAATCTGATAGAATAATAGCATTGACCTTTTCCAGGTAGCGCTGCATTTTCGTGTATACTTCCTCTGTCTCTAAGGGACTAAAGCCGTCTTCAAAATCTAAACGTATTAATTGTTGATGACGACTGAGTACACGTAATTTAGTGATCGTGGATACATCGGCTAATTGAATAAAAGCACAATGTATTCCTTTTGTTGTCAATTGTGTCTGAAGACTGTGGGCATGTTTATCTGTGCCTGTTACCCCAATTAAGGTCACTTGACCGCCCAATGCTCTGATATTTAAAGCGACATTGCCCGCACCTCCCGGACGTTCTTCTTGTTGTTTGACATGTACAACAGGGACAGGTGCTTCTGGAGAAATCCGTGACGTGTTCCCATGCCAATAACGATCGAGCATGACATCACCTATAATTAAAAGGTGAGCAGATTCAAAATCTGGAATATCTGGAGTCATGTTTTTTTAAGCAACTTTACAGGATAATAGTATGAAAAATGGTATCAAACAAGTGGTTGTTGGTTTCTGCATGTTATTAATATATACCACTGTCATTGCTGATAGTTTTCTACCTCTATTTACAGCACAATATAAATTGTATGCTAAAGGTGTATCAGCAGGAGAAGGGACACGTTCTTTAACACGCCTCAAAAATGGTTATTATCAGTTTAAAACGGTTGCTAAAACCACTGGTTTTGCAGCGATGCTTTATGATATGCATATTGAGGAACGTAGTATATTTGCACATTTGAAAAATGGTGAATTTCGTCCTTTGAAATATTACTATAGTCAGACAGGTAAAAAATCTCGAAGCAGTACACTGATATTTGATTGGACGAAGGGAATAGCTATCAATACGTTTAAAGGTCAGACGCACAAAATACCCCTTAAAAAAAATGTGATTGATAAATTGCTATATCAAGTGTTATTAATGGTGGAACAAAAAAAAGGAAAACGTCATATTAAGTATTCTGTTGCTGATAAAGGAAAAATTAAAACCTATATTCCCCAATATCTTGGTATAGAACATCTTAAAATTGGCAATAAGAAATTAAAAACAGTGAAATATGAACGTACGTCGTCAAATGGCAAACGACGCACCATATTATGGTGTGCTCCAAATTTGCATTATTTACCCGTGCAGGTTGAACATATTGAAAAAGGAGATGTTTTTCGTCTCGTCTTACAGTCAGTCAAATGGTTTTAATCTCATTTCAATTGTTCATAGAGCAAAGTTAATATGGTAGTAGCAGTGTGATTGTTGTTAATTTTACCCGTGCTATTTTTCACAAGGATATGTGTGGTTTCCACGTTATCTTTCAAACTGATGAGATATTCATGTTTGTCTTCGGCAGGTTCATCTTCAAAGAGGCTGGCAAAAAAGCCTTTTTCTTTGGTGTCTGCTGCAATATAACGAATAAAATAGATTCCACGTGTACGATCACGATCTTCTATCGTAAATCCAAGACGATCTAAAGCCATACCTGTGCGTCGCCAAGTATGGTCAAAATCTTCATGCACGATTAAATTGAGTGATCCTTTTTTCTCGATACGCGCATGTGCTTTCTCTTTTTCTAAGGGTTCTGCCTGTTTTTCCTCAAGTGAACCCAGTAAATTGGGTGGTTTTTCTAGGGCAGATTCTTTTGTGTCACTACTGCACCCTATCAATATTGCAATAAACAAACTGCACCCTATCTTTTTAAAAAGGCGTAACATAAATTAGTGTTCAGTTTTGCTTAATTCTAGTGGGATTTCCAAAAAAGGTAATGTCTGACTTTTATCATAAACCGTTTGATCATCAACCAAACCTGCATCCAAACTCTTGATAACAGCACTACATCCTGAGAACGATATCAAAAGTATGAATAATAGGTGCTTTTTTTTCATTATATCTGTGCTTGTTGCATGGCTTGTTTCACAATCTCATGATAATGTTCTGATAAGGGTGTTAAGGGTAAACGAATACCAGCTGAAATTAAACCCATAGTTTGCACAGCCCATTTAACAGGAATTGGGTTAGATTCGACAAATAATTTTTGATGCAAACCCATTAAACGTTGATTAATCGCTTCTGCTGCATTACGTTCTCCCGCCAATGCGAATTGACACATGTCATGCATGGCTTTTGGGGCGACATTCGCAGTGACAGAAATAGATCCTTTTCCGCCTAATAGCATTAATTCTAATGCGGTAACATCATCACCACTATAAATGGCAAACTTATCACTGGTCAATTTTATCAAATCCTGCATCCTTTTGAGTTCACCGCCTGCTTCTTTAATGCCAATGATATTATCGATCTCTGCTAAACGCTTGACTGTCGCAGGCAAGATGTCACAAGCGGTGCGTCCAGGCACATTATAGAGTAGTTGTGGAATGGGGATCGCCTCTGCAACTGCTTTATAATGCTGATATAACCCCTCTTGCGTGGGTTTATTATAATAAGGCGTCACTAATAAACACGCATCAGCACCGGCATCAGTGGCACACCGGGTATATTCAATCGCCTCTACCGTAGAATTAGAACCTGTGCCTGCAATAACGGGGACACGCCCTGCTGATTGTTCAACAACAATACGAATTACTTCGCAATGTTCGTTATGATCTAACGTTGCAGATTCTCCCGTTGTACCTACAGCTACAATGGCATCAGTTTGATTATTAATATGATAATCTACTAAACGACGTAAACTTGTGTGATCAACACTTCCATCTTCATGCATCGGTGTGACCAGTGCTACCATACTACCTTGAAACATGTTACAGTCTCCTACTGTTAAAAAGAAAACAGATGTATTTTATAATATCAAGCTCATGATTGACATGCTTGTTGTTCATGTTCTTCTCGTATACTTCGTATAAAATTACGACGCTCATCCAAGGCCTGCGCTGTATTTTCTTCCCCTTGTTGACGTGCACTCTGAATAATGGAACTGAAAAATAGATCGGCCTGATCTGTTAGCAATTCTGGATGTTGTTGCAATACCAATAAGGCTTTTTCCATACTGGTGGTTTGAATAAAAGCATCTAATGCTGCTTGAAGCGATTCTGTGGCCATAAATTTCTTTGAGTCAATGGATTAGTTGATGAATATAAAAAAACTATATCAGTATATGCTAATATATAATCATGTTATATTAATGTATATAGTCAATCAATAAATGAATATATTATAATAGATTATTCTCTTTAAAGGAATTTAATGTTATGACAACGCCGTCCACAGACAAAGTTGAACCTAAAACAGTCCCTATCTCGCGATTTCCACCTCCGCCTGACATGATGGAATGTGGAGCGGCCATTAGTACAGGTCAAATGGCACAATTTGTCAGCACTTTTCAGCAAAGTACGCGACGTTGGGAAATTATTGTGTATCCAGCCATGTTTGCTTTTGTAATACTTGCGGGTTATGGTTTTTTTCTTATTTATAGTTTAACAGGTGATATGTCTTCAATGGCCCATAGTATGGACAATGAAATGGGGGAACATATGTCATCTATGACCGATAGTATCAGTTCATTATCAGAACATATTCAAATTATGTCGGGGCAAGTTCAAATTATGACACGTACTATCACTGATATTTCAACAAAATTAGATACTTTACCCCAAATGTTAGAACATATTAATAACATGAGTGTTTCAATGGCGGGTATGTTCATCTCTATGGCACACATGGATAAGATGATGACACGCATGGATACATCAATGGCTTATATGGATAAGTCAATTGGAAATATGGATAAATCAATAGGGAATATGGATGATTCTATGCAAAATATGAGTCAATCTATTCATGTGATCACAGTGAATACAGATCAAATGCGACGAGATTTAACAATGTTAAATCATGGGATATCTAATTTTGCACGTCCTGCATCATTTGCTAACAATTTTATGCCATGGTAACTTCTGGGGTAATATCTTCATCTTGAAATTTCGTTTGATTACGCCCTGAATCTTTTGCATGATAGAGTGCTTTATCCGCAAGATGTATCAATATATTAGGCGTGGATTGTGGAGAAGGGAATTGGGTAGCAACCCCTTGACTTATTGTAATGCATCCTGCATTCGTCGCTTTAGCATGTAAAATATTCAAAGAAAGTATATTTTTTCGTAATTTATTCGCCATGACAAGTGCCCCCTTTGCATCTGTCATAGGCAAAAGACATGCAAATTCCTCTCCACCATAACGGGCTAAAAGATCTGTTTTTCTATCAAGGCTATTGTCTAAAGCAGAAGCGACTTTTTTAAGACAATCATCACCTGCTAAATGACCATAATTATCATTGAATTTCTTAAAATAATCAATATCTATCATTATTAATGATAAGCGTGATTTCGTTCGTATCGCATGCCACCATTCCTGTTTTAAATATTCATCAAAACGACGACGGTTAGGAATACTGGTTAAGCCATCAATAGCGCTTAAATTTTCTAATATATCTCTTTGTCTTTTTAATTCTAAATGATTTTTAATACGGGCTTTGATAATAGGTGGGCTAAAAGGTTTGGTAATATAGTCTACTGCACCCAGCTCAAGTCCGCGCATTTCATCTTCTACCTCAATACATGCTGTGAGAAATACAACAGGAATATTTTTTGTAATCGCATTTTTTTTGAGTTCCTTACACACGGTATACCCATTCATTTTAGGCATGATCACATCTAAAAGAATTAAATCTGGTTTTTCTGAGAGTGCAAGATTTAAAGCATCTTCACCGTTAGTTGCAATCAGAAGCTCATAATTGGGGTGATTTAAAACTTCAATTAATACCGTTATATTTGCAGGGATATTATCTACAATCAATATTTTTTGCATCATCTCATTTCCTTAGATAGATAAGCGAATAGTCACAGTCGTGCCTATGTCTTCAGATGTGTCAAGATGGATACTTCCCCCTTGTGTTTCTGCCATTAACCGTGCTGAATAGCTACCTAATCCTGTGCCATCTGATTTTCCGGAAGTGGTATATTTTTCAAAAAAACAGTCCCTAATATCAGCAGGAACAACCCCTTTATTATGAAAGCTGATAATGGCAGTTTCTTGCTTCGCAATAAGCGAAATTGTCACCGTTTCTGATGGCGGAGAAGCCTCAAATGCGTTTTTAAGTAGATTAGCGAACATGGAATAACATAACAGTTGTTCTCCATGAATGATAAAGGGAGTCATATTAGACGGAATAACAATGGACAATTTTTTCAGATCTGAAAGATTCTTAAGATCAGAGCACACTTTATGAAGTATGGGTAAAATATTAAATGGAACGGGTTTATACTGATACCCTCCCTTTTCCATTTTATAACGATCAAGAGAACGGTTAATCATTCCTAACATTTTATACCCTGATTCTTCAATCAGTTTCAACATTTTCTTTTGTTTTGCAGTCAGATTCTCATCATCCATAATGAAAGTTGCACTACCAATAATGCCATTTAAAGGACTTTTGAGATCATGACGTGTAATACGTTCTACATGTTCACGCAAGACAACATTTTCTTTTAAAGCAAGATTTTTAATTTCTAATTCATCGTATGCCTGTTTTAATTTCAAATGCGTTTTGACACGTGCATGAACTGTGGGTAAACTAAAAGGTTTACTAATATAATCAACTGCGCCAAGTTCCAGTCCTTTGGTTTCATCTTCAGACGTATTTTGTGTTGTAATAAAAATAATGGGAATATGTCTGGTCTGCGTATCATTCTTTAGTTGAGCACACACATCATATCCATTTATTTCAGGCATCACAACATCTAAAAGAATAAGATCTGGGATTTCCGTTTTTGCAATTTTTAATGCAATGATACCTGAAGTTGCGACCAAAATCTCATAATCAGGATTTCTTAATCCCTCGATCAAAATTTTAAGATTGGTAGGGACATCATCTACAATCAATATTTTTGGCATGTTCTTGCAATCCTTTTATAATGTATCAGTTCTAAAAGA
This sequence comes from Thiomargarita sp., assembly GCA_030635005.1. Classification (GTDB taxonomy): domain Bacteria; phylum Pseudomonadota; class Gammaproteobacteria; order Beggiatoales; family Beggiatoaceae; genus DAOVZS01. Next base: position 6,822 of record DAOVZS010000050.1, read on the forward strand.
TGAGTATTTTGCATTATTATATGTTAACAATGTTATAGAGGATATTTCAAGTTATTAACAATCTCTAAACTTATGCTTTAGCAACACACAGGACATTGACTATTTTTGAGTAGTGTAATACGATTAAATTCCATATTTAAAGCATCAATCAATAACACTTTTCCAGTTAATGTGTCACCGATATCTATAATAATTTTCAAAGTCTCTAAGGCTTGAAAACTGCCGATAATACCTACTAGCGGTGCTAATATACCCGTTTGCGTACAGGTTTCTACCAATGCATCATCACTCGGATATAAACAACGATAACAAGGACTGTCAGCTTGATAGCCCTTAAATACTGATATTTGTCCTTCCATACGTATTGCTGCTCCTGATACTAAAGGTGTTTTTGTAGTCACACAGGCTTGGTTAATAGCAAAACGTGTGGGTAAATTATCACTACAATCCAGAACGATGTCCACTTTATTGACATATTCTATCAAATCCTCATCACTTAATTGTTGACAAAGTGGGGTTATTTTAATCAACGGATTTAAGGCGTGTAGTGTTTCACAGGCAGATTGTACCTTAGATTTATCAATATCATCCGTATTATGAATGATTTGTCGTTGCAAATTAGATAAATCAACCACATCAAAATCACATAGCCATAAATGTCCCACCCCTGCTGCTGCTAAATACATAGCTGCTGGCGAACCTAAGCCTCCAAGTCCAATAATTAACACATTGGCATTTTGTAAGCGTTCTTGACCTTCTATACCCACTTGGGGTAATAAAATTTGGCGACTATAACGTAATAATTGGGTATCATCCATAAATAAAATCCTATGTTTTTCAAGTACTTAAGAAAAACAGTTTACTTTTAAAGACTACATCATTTATCATGTATTAAAAATGATAAGATTTTTTTATTAAAAAATAGGGGGAAAGATGCATATTACCATTTTTGGTTCAGGCTATGTTGGTTTGGTTACAGGGACTTGTCTGGCGAATGTAGGCAATCATGTTTTATGTGTGGATGTGGATGATAAGAGAATTGCACAGTTGCAACAAGGTCATATACCTATTCATGAACCGGGTTTAGAAACACTTTTAAAAAACCATTTAGCGAGCGGTCATTTACAATTTACGACTGATATGGTTAAAGCTGTTGCATACAGTGAGATTCAATGTATTGCTGTGGGCACTCCTCCCGATGAAGATGGTTCTGCTGATTTGCGTTATGTTTTACAAGTCGCAGATACTATTGGTAAAAATATGTTGGGTTATAAGCTTATTATGGATAAATCTACAGTGCCCGTTGGCACCGCAGATAAAGTGCGTCAAACAGTGCAAGCTGCTTTGGATATACGCGGACTTATTGATGATTTTGATGTGGTGTCTAATCCTGAATTTTTAAAAGAAGGGGCAGCCATTGAGGATTTTATGAAACCTGATAGAATCATCATTGGGACAAACACCGATCGTTCTGCTGAAATAATGCGGGATTTGTATGCCCCTTTTAATCGCAATCACAATAAACTGCTTATCATGGATATTCGTTCAGCAGAATTGACCAAATATGCTGCTAACGCAATGTTAGCTACAAAAATTAGTTTTATGAATGAAATGGCTCATATTGCTGAACATGTTGGGGCAGACATTGAACAGGTACGTCTTGGGATTGGCTCTGATCCTCGTATTGGCTTTGATTTTATTTATCCAGGCATTGGTTATGGGGGCAGTTGTTTTCATCCTGATGAATTATTGTTTATTGAGTGTGACACTGGAGTTAAATGTTTATCTTTTGAAGAAGTATTCGCTTTAGCTGAAATTGAAGAAGATATCAAAGTATTATCTGGAGATATGACGGGCTTACATTTTGAACCCTTAGCACAAGCAACGGTTAGAATGTATGAAGATGATTTAATTGAAATATTATTCACTTTAGGTAAAAAAATTAAAGTAACTAAAGATCATCCTATTCCTGTCTTTCAAAATGGTCAATTAATCATAAAATTAGCTGAAAATCTTGAAAAAAATAATAGCGTTATTTTACCGTTTGGTCAATTTCCAGAATATGATATCGACATTAATTTACTGGATGAAATAAAGCATACTACTCTCGTAGAACATGTTTGGTTAAATAATATAAATTTTGTCAATAATGAGTTTGAAAAGATTAAAAATAGTATTTCTTTAAAACATCCCCAAGATATTAAAAGAACGGGTACTGTCAAACTCCAAGATATTCTTGAATATCAATCCATTTTAGATACCCAATATTCGAATAGTGTTATTTTTACATCAATCAGCCAACCTAATGCGATTCCTTATAAATTTAAGATAGATGAAGATTTCGCACGTTTTATTGGTTATTATGTCGCAGCAGGTTGGATTAGCCACAAGCGTTTTTATCTGTCATTTTTTACAGAAGAATCTGAATATATTGAGGATGCAAAATGTATTTTAAGAAAATTAGGAATTAAATGTTTGGAAAGGCTTGATAATAATCACCTTATTTTCATTATATCCTCTGAGCTATTAAGCTATTTGTTTGACAATATATTGCATTGTGGTGTCAATGCTTATCAAAAAAATATTCCAAGTCAGATTTTTTATTCCCCTTCAAAAATTAAATTTGAGTTTTTTAAAGGACTATTTAGGGGAAATGGCACGATTAGTTTGCCTAATAAGAGTAAAACCTTAACCGTTGAGTATTGTACAGTCAGTAAAAAACTGGCTGATTCTCTGTCTATCTTGTTGCAATCATTTAAAATTGTGTCTTCTGTCAGAACATGGTATCAAAAAAAATTAACACTTGAAACATATCTCATTATTATTAATGGATTAGAACATACTAATCTTATTGGAAAAGGATTTGGTAAAAAGTGGCTACCTTATCAAGCTATTTCGGAAAAGCAGCGTAATGTAAGGCCACGTAATTATCGTTCAACCGATTCTTTTTCTATGATTAAGGTTAAATCTCTGACAAAAACGGTGTATCGCGGTAAAGTGTATAGTATTGAAACGGGCAATGCGCATTTGATTTCAACAGGTGGGATACTGATTCATAATTGTTTTCCAAAAGATGTGCAAGCTTTAGCACGTACAGCACAAAAGACGGGTATTGAGACTAAAATATTAGATGCGGTTGAAGAGGTTAATAAAAAACAACAATTAGTGTTATTTGAAAAAATTAAAAAACATTTCAAAGCTCATTTGAAAGGCTGTCGCTTTGCACTTTGGGGCTTGGCTTTTAAAGCGGATACTGATGATATGCGTTCTGCATCCAGTTGTAAAATAATGGAAGCCTTATGGGCAGAAGGGGCAATAGTACAGGCGTATGATCCCAAAGCCATGTTAGAAGCAAGACGACTTTACGGTGAACATCCAAATTTAGTCTTGTGTGAGAGTGCCGAAGCCTGTCTTCAGAATGCAGATGCTTTAATCATTGTTACAGAATGGAAAATATTTCGGACTCCTGATTTTGACCTCATTAAAAACTGTCTTTCCCAGGCGGTGATTTTTGACGGACGAAACCTTTATGATCCGCAAAAAATGCGTCAACAGGGATTTACCTATTATGCTATTGGGCGTGGCGATAGTCTTTTATGAAAAAAATCATCATCATTATTGCAATGATTTTATCAGCATCTTTGGGCGGTGGAAAAGCCTATGTTGATCATCGCTTAATGAGCGCATTCAATAACATGATAGCATCTATTGATGATACAATAACTATAAACTATTCTCACATTAAGCTGTCAGTATTGGGATCAGTAATTATCAATGATATACACGTAACGATACCCGATTATCCCGTAATATCTATTGATACCGTTGAAATTTACAAGTTATACCAATTACCTCAATGGATAAATGTGGCGATACAGGGTGTACATGTACCTATCAGTGATGCTGTCAATATTCCCATTCTCGTCTCTGCTTTTGGATATACGCCTTATTATATGACGCCTAAAGAAGTACGTGATTTAGGATATACCCAGATAAATGCTCATATAAAGATAGTAGCACAAATGCTGCCCAATAATTTTTTTGAAGTGACTGGTACACTGGATGCACAAGATTTAGGACAATTAAAAGGAGCCGTCACTGTAAATAAAATACCTTTGATACAAGCATTAAGAGTAACTTATACTAACCATAATTTTTTTCAAAAAATCTTTACACACTTAGCACAACGTAATACAAAAACAGTGACACAATTAAAGAAAATGTTGATAAGAAAAATTAAAAAGGATATAGTACATATAGATAGCAGCAATTTACAACATTTTATTCAAACACCTAAAAGATTAACAATAGACTTACATCCATATTCACCCATGTCAATAAATACGTTGTTGTCTACTTCCCCCAAACATTTGAGATTAAAAATCAGTAGCACAAACTGACTCAAATGATTTACACTAAACCATTTATTATTTAGAGGAAAATGAGATATGTTGGTAAAAAATGTTTTGTATTCAGCCCTTGCCGTTCTTTTAATGAGCGTCACGTCTTATGCGAACGCTGGACAAGTAAGAACAGATGATGGTTATGTGATCCATTACAACGCATTCAGTACTGAGATGTTGCAGGATGACACTGCTAAGTCATACAGTATTGTACGCAGCAAAAATCGTGCGATGTTGAATATCTCCGTTCGCAAAGGCGGTAAAGGTAATCTTTTGAATACTAAAGCAGTCGAGGCTAAGGTGAGTATTCAAGCTGTTAATCTTCTTGGACAGTTAAAAAATATTTTGCAAACAACGATTAAAGAAGGAAAGTCAGGAATGGCAGCCGTTTATTATATTGGCATATTTACAATTGCTGATCAAGAAACATTGAAATTTAGCCTTGAAGTTGATCCAGACGGTAAAGGAAAGGTACAAAAAATAGAATTCAGCCAACAATTTTTTGTGGATTAAACGATTAGCTACTGGCTAATTTGACAACTCAAGCAGTCCTTTAAGGACTGCTTTTTTATTTTAGGGATACTGTATGTCAACATCTTTGATGCCTAATTATAAGCCCTTGCCTGTTACATTTGTTAAAGGGGAAGGGGCTTGGTTATGGGATACACAGGGTACACGTTATCTAGATGCCTTATCAGGTATTGCAGTTTGTGGTTTGGGACATGCACATCCTGCTGTCACAAACGCTATTTGTGAACAAGCCCATCTTTTATTACACACTTCTAATCTATATGGTATCGCACATCAACAACGCTTAGCTGATGCATTGGTGCGGATAACGGGTATGGATAGTACATTTTTTTGTAATTCTGGTGCTGAAGCGAATGAGGCAGCACTCAAAATAGCACGTTTATATGGACATCGTTTGGGTATTAAACGCCCCACTATTATTGTCACAGAAGGATCATTTCATGGACGCACTTTAGCCACTTTGACAGCAACAGGTAATCCTAAAATACAAGTGGGATTTGAGCCATTAGTCGAAGGATTTAGCCGTGTTCCTTATAATAATATTGACGCAATCATCCCGCATCCAGACATTGTGGGGATACTGGTCGAACCTATCATAGGGGAAGGGGGCATTATTATGCCTGATGCTGATTATTTGGTTAAATTACGTGCTTTGTGTGATCAGCATCATTGGTTATTAATGCTTGATGAGATTCAAACAGGAATGGGGCGTACGGGAGAATGGTGTGCCTACCAACACAATAATATTCTTCCTGATGTGTTAACGCTTGCTAAAGGATTAGGCAATGGTGTGCCTATAGGGGCATGTTTAGCACGTGGTTCTGTCGCAGAAATTTTAACAGCAGGGACACATGGATCAACTTTTGGGGGAAATCCTCTTGTATGTCGCGCAGCGTTAGCAGTAATTGATACTATTGAACAAGAAAATTTATTGCAACGTGCTCAAGTATTAGGAGAATATTTTTCGCAAGGATTCAAGAAGGCTTTAGCTGGGATTAATGGCGTAGTGGATATTCGTATCAAAGGTTTGATGATTGGTATTGAACTTGATAAACCTTGTACGCAATTAATAAGTCAAGCCCTTGAAAAACAATTATTAATTAATGTCGCATCAGAGCGTGTAATTCGTTTATTACCCCCTTTGATTTTAAGCAACGCACAAGCTGACGAAATAATGAGTATTGTCAGCCACTTAATTCGGGAATTTCTTAAAGTGCCCGTTACTGAAGGATAGGCTTATGGAACCACGTCACTTTTTGACATTGATGGATTTATCCAAAAATGAACTAGATACGTTGATGGCACGTGCTATTGAACTCAAAGCCATGCAGCACGCTGGAATATCTTATGAACCTTTTAAAAACAAAGTATTGGCCATGATATTTGAAAAGTCCTCTACCCGTACCCGTGTTTCTTTTGAAACGGCTATGATTCAATGTGGCGGGAATGCCATTTTTTTATCACCAGATAATACACAATTAGGGCGGGGCGAGCCAACGGAAGACACAGCACGGGTATTATCAGGAATGGTGGATGCGATCATGGTACGTAC
>DAOVZS010000060.1 GCA_030635005.1 Thiomargarita sp.
AATTCTGTAACTGTCAAACCAGATTGCTGAATAATTGCACGCAATGTTCCTTTAGCGACTTCTTTGTGATCAGGCACCACAAGTCTACGATGAGGATATTCTATGTCTCGCAAAATGATATGACTTCCTTTTTGTCTATCTTTTTCGTAACCGATTTTACTCAATATTTGAACGATTTTACGTCCTGAAATACGAGGTAAATTGCTCACACTACCTCCACAATTTCTTCATAAATTGAAGGTGGAATTGGCTCATTATGAGCATGTAAACTCTCTAAATAAACAGCAATTGCTTCTTGAATATTTTGCATTGCTTCTGTTCTTGTGTTTCCTTGAGAGAGACAACCCGGTAAAGCGGGCACTTGTACTACAAAAATACCATCTTCATCTTGTTCAATAAAAACACGATATTTCATATCATACCTTCTTTATTAACATTTTGAATAACAAGGGAAAAAACAAAGAAATACTCTAAAATTCAATCAAAGCCCTTAGCACAAGCAATATCCTGTATTTGTGCTTTCGTCCCAACGGGCCTTTAATAACTGATGTTACGCATTCTATTTCTAAAGGGGCATCGCCCCTGGAGCCAAAAAATGGAACGATGCTGTTTAGAAACAGAATGCGTAACATCAGATGAGAAGCCCTTGAAAATAATACGCATCATAAATTTATAAAAAAGTCAAGAAAAAAAACGTGATCATTGAGTGCTAGATTTGGATTTATTCTGATAGATATGTTATTATAAAATACTTTATTGATAACTGATAACTAATATGTACGATCTTCCCCGTCAAAAACTGTGTGAACTCATTGATCATTACGGCACAATGATGACTGAAGATGTGACACGCTGCGAATCTTTGTTATATAAATCATGTGGTGATGAATACAAACGAGAAATTTTTGTATTGATTCATGCGATTAAAGAGGGTGTGGTGAAAGAATTGTTACATTTTCCCAGTGATGAGGCGTGTAAACATTTAGCACAACAGTTACATGATAAATTGTGGTTAGACACAACCGCAGCTGAATGGGCAGTACACAGTTGGAAAATAGCTTTAAAAGGAAAAATTCAAAACCCACTGCTTGGAAAAAATGCACAGATTCAAACCGCTAGCAAAGTACAACTCCACTTATTAAATCCCTTAGATTATCTACGATTATTATGGTGGGTGTTGGCAAAACCACAACAATTATCTGCCTATAGACAACTCTTTGGATCAGAAGATGACATGCGTTTGGGTAATTGGTTGATAAGTACCTTAATATGGGGACCTTTATTGCTTCTGTTGCAATATTTACCTGAAATGTCTTTTGTATTTGATGCGTTGATAGTAGGTGCTTGGATAGTCACGGGTTCTTTAAAAATGACTAAAAATATGGGCATCGTCATGACGCTCTTCATTTCTATTGTAGTCTCTGTTTTAGTCTCTGTCAGTGTCGCAATTAGTGTGATGTCACAGTCTCTAATATTGGGTCTTATTAGCAGTGGAACAGTATTAATAGCACTGATGCTGGCTTATTTAGTGGCCATAGTAGTCGCAAGCGATATGGTGGTCGTCATCACCGTTTTAACGTCGATTGGAGTGGCCGTCGGTATGGCAGTGGGTGTCGCGTTTGTTGATTTACAAATCGCTTTAATCGCAGGAGGAATCGCAGGAATACTCGCAGGATTTGTGATGGATGTGATGACTAATAGTGTGGGGAAACATATCAAAGAAAGTGTTATCACGGGCAATCCCTCTGTGTCAGGTCATTTTGCTTTTTTATTACTCGTGATCACCCATTTATTTTTAATGGGATGTTATGCACTGATCACTTATCAGAATCTTGGATAAGAGAATGTGGATCAATAATATAAATTTGTGGCGGTGCTATGGGTTCTTTAGGCCATAATAAGAGCATAAAACATAAGATATTCATGAATATGATAATACCTAACCACAACCATAAAGGTGTTTTAGGTTGTGGCGTGATAGGTGGATATTTTTCAGATTCTACTTTCTTAATAGCATCCAGTATATAAGACATCTTTTTAAAATCAAGCCTTAAACGTATGAAGTTATAGTATAACATACAATAAGACACTTAAACGTTTGATTTATAACTAAGAGCTTGTAAATAATGAGGCTTGTAATAATCTTTGTGTATAAGGATGTTGGGGATGATTAAATAATTGTTCTGTTTCTCCCTGTTCAACTATCTTGCCTTGATACATCACCATAATACGGTGAGACATGGATCGAATCACCTTTAAATCATGACTGATAAATAAATAACTGATCGCATGGGTATCTTGTAATGTCTTGAGTAATTGCAGTACTTGCTTTTGTACAGACACATCCAACGCACTGGTAGGCTCGTCTAATACAATCAATTGTGGCTTTAAAATCATGGCACGTGCTATCGCAATACGCTGACGTTGCCCGCCAGAAAATTGGTAGGGATAACGTGATAACATCTCTTCTTGTAAACCCACCTCACTCAGTATCTTAAGAATCTCTACTTTACGTTGTACACGACTTAATTCAGGCGAATGAATCACCAAACCTTCTCCAATAATATCTTCTATGCGCATACGCGGTGATAAAGAAGAATACGGATCCTGAAAAACGACTTGAAATTGACGCCGTAAGGCACGCATTTGACGAGTTGACAACTGATTCAAGCGTTGTCCAGAAAATTGGATATCTCCTGTACATTTTTGTAATTGTAATAAACAATGTCCTAAAGTTGTCTTACCCGATCCTGATTCTCCCACTACACCCACAGTTTCACTGGGATATAGGGTAATATCCACATGATCAACTGCCTTGAATGTCGGTGTAAAATGACAATTAATATCTGTGCCTTCTAATAAAGGTTTTTTATTGACATAGTCATATGGGCTTTGAATATGATGAGGTTGACTGTTTAATAATTCTTGTGTATAAGGATGTTTGGCTTGCGTAAATAACTGTTCTACAGAAGCTGTTTCCAATAACCTACCCTTTTGCATGACACAAATACGCGTTGCAAATCGTTTCACAAGATTTAAATCATGACTGATCAATAACACCGCCATTCCAAATTCTTTTTGCATGCGTTCCAACAATTCAAGAATCTGTAATTGTATCGTCACATCTAATGCAGTCGTGGGCTCATCCGCAATTAATAATTTTGGATTACAGGCTAACGCCATTGCAATCATCACCCGTTGACGTTGTCCGCCCGATAAAGTATGTGGATACGCATTAAAACGTTTTTGGGGCTCAGGAATGCCCGTTTGTTCTAATAATTCCAGCATACGATGTCGTGCAGCAGATTTGCTTAATCTTTCATGTAACAATAAAGGCTCTATTAATTGAACTCCAATAGGATAGACAGGATTTAACGAAGTCATGGGCTCTTGAAAAATCATTGCAATCTCTTTACCCCGCACACGACGCAACGCTCTTTTGTTCAAACCCAACAAATTTTGATTTTGAAATTCAATTGAACCGTTAGAATACGTGACATGCTCATGTAATTGTAAAATAGAGAGTGCTGTCACCGATTTACCTGAGCCCGATTCGCCGACTAAAGCCAATTTTTCACCCTGTTTGATATGAAAACTAATATCATGAACAACAGGTGTATCAAAACTGACGGACAGATTTTTAATATTTAATAAAGATGTAGTCATTCAATTTTTCTGACAGTATTGTTTTATCCAGGTTTGTGCTTCTAAATTTTTCATGGGAGCAGCATATAAATAGCCTTGTATAAAATCACAGCCTTGTTCCCGTAAAAAATCATGTTGTTCCAGCGTTTCTACCCCTTTAGCTGTCACTGTTAATCCTAAGGCATGTGCCATATCAATGGTAGCGACTGTAATGGCAGCATCTTCTGGAGAATCCATGATGCCATCAATAAAAGAGCTGTTCATTTTGAGACAATCTACAGGTAAACGTTTCAGACAATTTAAAGACGCATAACCCATACCAAAATCATCAAGCGTCACACGAACGCCCATTTCCTTACAATATTTTAAAGTTTTAAAAGCTAAATCACCACTTTCTAACAATAAACTTTCATTGATCTCCACTTCCAAACAATCGGGTTCTAAACCAAAATCTTGAAACGCCTGTATAATCGTTTTGATGAAATTTTTATTACGAAATTGATGGGAAGATAAATGAACGCTCATATGATTCAAGTGTAAGCCCATTTCTAACCAAGAAGATAATTGTTGACACGCTGTTTGCAAACTCCAATCCCCGACACTGATAATAAAACCCGTCTCTTCAAGCACGGGCATAAATTCTAATGAGGGTATCAAGCCATATTGTGGATGTTGAAAACAAAGCATGGATTCCATACCGACCAGATTTTCAGACGCCAACTCAATTTTGGGTTGATAAAATAATACAAAATGATCAGAGGCTCTCGTTGCTTGAAGCACATCGGTTTCCATTTGTAACTGTGCAATTACATTTTCATACATATTCTGACGAAAGACAGTATATGCATTCTCTTTCGCTTGTGCATGAGACAAGGCTGCTTCTGCATCACGTAATAAATCGATTTCCTCCGTTTGGTGCGTATAATAAGCAATACCAATATGGGAAGAAATCACAAATTCATACTGTACCAATGAAAAAGGACGTTTTAACGTCTCAATAATCATTGCGGCTAAACTCGTCGTCTCAGCCAAATCTTGCATATCATCTTGCAAAATCAGAAATTCATCGCCACGTGCACGTGCTAATAATTCTTTCTTATTCAAACACTCTTGTAAACGTTGTGTGATTTCCATAATCAACCAATCGCCCATATCATGCCCCAAACTGGCATTAACACTTTTCAATTTATCCAGACTGATCACCAATACTGCAAGCGTTGCATTAGGACGTTTCTGAATATTGACAATGGCTTTTTCCAAATATTCCATGAATAGATGACGATTAGGCAATTCTGTCAATTGATCATGTGAATTATTTTGAGCTAATTCTTGCTCTAACGCATATACACCCGATATCTCATTACCTTCAAGTAACACCGCATTATTATGAATATTCACCGACATACTTAATGTGATGATTTGCCCTTTTGACTTTTGTATTTCTACTTGAAAATGTGAATTTTGTGCCTTATGGATATTTGCGATGGAAGATTTTAAGATGGTTTGTGATTGGATCGTCCAAGGCATATTCCATAAAAATAGCCCAATGGCTGCTTTATGTTCAAGATCCAATAAGTGTAACGCAGTGTTATTGAGATCTTGTACAATCCCATTTAAACCAATCACAGCTATAAAACGTAAGCTATTATCAAAAATTTCTTGAAATTTCCGTTCATTTTTCTGTAACATGAAAAAACGAGACAGATAATGGATAGCTTGGTTAAGAGATTGTCCATTTAACGCTTTTTTGTCGATGGAATAGCACAGGTATTTCTTCAATAAGTCACTGTCTACTGGCTTATTATCTGTGGTTAATAAAATAGTAGGTGTATTAACATGCTGATATAAACAGTCTAAAAAAGTATGTTGAGCGGGTGTGGCATCATAACCCACTAAATAGTAGTCATAATGGTTATTTTCAATTTTTTTTAAGGCAACATCATAGTTTGGTGCCCAATCCATGTTAAACTTACCTGTGAGTTCATCTAATATTTGATGATACTTTAAATAATCTTGAGTATTTTCTTCTATAAATAATATAAACATTGATACCTTCTTTTTTGTTGTGTTAACGAAATATGTTCACTTATTCGTCATGAATCTGTTCACACCACGTTATTGGCTCTTATGGATCGGCATAGGTATATTCTGGTGTATCAGCCGTTTCCCCTATTCTTGGCAATTGGCTATTGGACGACAACTCGGACGCATCGGGCATCGCCTTGTTCCCCGTCGTCGTCATATTGCTGATGTTAATTTAAAATTGTGTTTTCCTGAATTAGACACAATACAACGACATCGTTTATTACGTCAGCATTTTGAATCGCTGGGCATGGGCTTAATTGAAACTTTTGGTGCATGGTGGCTGTCAAATGAGACGTTACAGCCTTTAGAGCATATTCAAGGATATGAACATTTACAAGCTGCTTTAAAAAAAGGAAAAGGTGTTATATTATTAGGTGCTCATTTTACATCACTCGAAATTAGTAACCGTTTTTTGACCCAACGGACTGCCATTCATATTATTTACCGTACTCATGAAAATCCATTGATTGAACAGTTTATGAAAGAAAAACGTGAACATTATGTGGAAAAAACCATTCCTCGTGAGGCGATACGTGACATGTTACGCAGTCTTAAACACAATAAAACGGTATGGTTTGCCTCAGATCAAAATTTTGGACATAAAAACAGTGTTTTTGCAGATTTTTTTGGTGTGCCTGCATCAACCAATACAGCTGTGTCACGCCTTGCTAAAATCAGTGGTGCTGCTGTTGTGCCTTTTTTTATGCAACGTTTAAAAAATAATCAAGGGTATCAAATAAACTTACAGCCTGCACTTGACAATTTTCCAAGCGGTGATCCACAACAAGATGCTGTCCGAATTAATAAACTGATTGAATTAGAAGTGAGAAAAGTGCCAGAACAATATTTTTGGGTACATCGGCGTTTCAAAAATAGGCCCAATGATGAACCCAGTGTTTATCAATAGTTAAACAATTTTTTTATTTTTTATTAATAAAGTGACCATTTATTAGGTTTAAATATGAATAAGTTAAAAAATACCAGCATGACGGGTGCTCTTTTATTAGCCACAAGTCCTGTTTGGGCTGGTAAAACTGGGGGGCTGACGCCACCAGCAGAGCAACAACCGACTCAAAATCAAGAAAGAGCGACTCCACAAGCGGGAATGGGCAAAAGCCAAATTGCTATTGACTCTGTTAGTTTGGACAAGGACAATAAAACGACTGTACAGGCTTGTGCGCTACCCAAAGGGATAGTGACGCCTCTTCATGTCAATAACATTACATCCCTCACTTTTGATGCCAAGAAAAAACAAGTTGTCACTTTGCATTTTGCTATGGCTGACATACCTGCGACTAAAGAAGCACATGTGTTAGTGTTACTGTACAGTCGTTGTTTAAGCGCACAGTCTACATTGCAAATATCCCCCACTTCTAAAAACCAACTGAACTTGGATCTTCAGGATCTCGATATTTTGGGAAGTTATGATGTTTCCAAAACTAAAGCAACGAGCATGAACCTCACTATCGATTTAGACACACGTAAACTTGCTAAACAAATTGAAGCGGGTAATCATACATTTTACTTTCAAGCGGGTTTGTTGAAAAAGAGTGATTTTGAGAAAAAGAAATACAATGGGATGTTGCTTTCTGGTGTAGAAGCCATTCTTTTTACCCCTAACACCTGCCCTGTTCAAAAACAGTTGTCTCAGAGTCTTCAAAAGGATAACGCCTCCTGTAAAACAATACCGACTAAAAGCAAGTAAGCATTTTTGTCCTCTTTTTTCATCCTACCACGTATTAACGTGGTGGATGTTGTTTTTGATTATATTCTTTACTCCACTCAAGGAAATGAATATCTTTCATAGGCGGTGCATACAAATATCCTTGCACAAAATCACATCCCATCTCCCGCAAGAAATTATGTTGCTCTTGTGTTTCCACCCCTTCTGCAATCACACCCAAACCTAAAGCATGAGCCATATCAATGGTGGCTGCTGTAATCGCCGTATCTTCTGCTGATGAAATAATGCCCCCAATAAAGCTATTATCAATTTTTAGAAAATCGACTGGAAAACGTTTGAGATAATTGAAGGATGCATATCCTGTACCAAAATCATCAATAGTGATACGAACCCCCATATTTTTCAAATATTTCAGTTTTTTAATGGCAAAGTCTGTATCTTCTAATAAGAGATGTTCTGTAATTTCCAGCTCTAAAGAGTCAGCTTGTAATCCAGCATCTTTGAGAATGCCAATAATGTCTCTAATAAAGTGTTTATTGCGAAATTGATGCGCAGAAATATTGACAGTTACATGATCGATGATTAAGTCGTTTTGTAATAAAGTGGTTAATTGCTGACATGCCGTATTCAAAATCCATTTACCAATCGGTAAAATATTTCCCGTCTCTTCCAGCACAGGAATAAATTCAAGCGGTGACACCAAACCATATTCAGGATGTTGAAAGCGAATTAAAGATTCCATCCCAACCAATTTATCTGAATTCAAGTCAATTTGTGGCTGATAATATAAGACAAAATTATTTTGTTCAAGGGCTTGTTGTAAGTCGGTTTCCATTTGTAAGCGTGAAATCCCATGATGATGCATGTCGGGACGAAAGACAGTGCATCCAGTCTTACTGATGGTGCGTGTATGGTGTAAGGCTGCTTCTGCATCTCTTAAGATGTCTTCAGCATCTTCTTGATCAGTATAATACGCAATACCAATATTACTAGACATTGAGATTTCATATTCTTGTAAGGAGACTTCTTTACTTAAAATATTATTAATCTTTGTCGCTACCGTCGTTGCTTCCACAAAATCTTGCATATCTTCTAATAAAATGATAAAGGCTTGTTCACTTGCACGTGCAACAATACTGTTCTTATCTTTTGCGTATTCTTGTAAACGTTGACTGATCGTCATCAACAACCAATCTCCCATATTATGCCCTAAGGTGGCATTAATCACCTTAAACCTTTTTAACTCAATTAATAAGACAGCAATATGATATTCATTTTGCTTATTAGCACGAGACATGGCTTGTGTAAGATATGTGAGAAAAAGATGACGATTGGGTAATTCTGTCAATTGATCATGTGACAGAATTTGATTGATATGTGAATCTAAATACCAGCCTTCAATTAAAACCTTAGTGATTTCATTGGGGGCAATGTCATTTTGAATCGGCGTCAACATAAAATCTAGAATCGCCGTTTTTTTATTTTCTTGTTGTATTTCAATATGACAAGGTGTTATCTTGCCTTGAAGTGCTTTTTGAAATTGCGTTTTAATGTTCTTTGTGTATGTTATCCAAGGCATATCCCACAATGACTGTTTGACTACTGCGTTACGTTTCCACCCAATAAAATCCAATCCTGTTGGATTTATTTCTATTATAATACCCTGAGCATCCAGTAACGCTGTGAAAACACAACTTTTATTAAAAACAGATTTAAAAATATTTTCGTGTTTATGCTGATCTTGTAGCGTCGATAAATAATAAATAGTATGTTCAAGTTGCAAATAACTCAAATGTTCTCGAGGTAAAAAGTAGCTTTGATATTTATCTATCCACTTAGTATTAAGGTGATCCTGAATGCTTGTCAGTATAATCGTAGGAATGTTGGGCACATATTTATGCAAATAAGTTATAAATTTCTCTTGTGTTTCTGTGAGATTATACCCTATCAAATGGACATCATGAGGACTTCTGGTAATCATTTTTTGAGCCACTTCATAATTGGGTGCCCAATTCATTTCAAATAAGCCTTGTTTTTCTAATATATTACGAACTTCAATATATTTTTGAGCATTTTCTTCGAGTAATAAAATACGCATCTGTTATCAGTTATCAGTTAGAGTATGTTAACAATTTATGAATCAACACTATATGATACATTATTTTAAAAGGTATCGGATAAAAATATGAGTACACTTCATAGTAGTTATGGCTTAGAAAACCATGGTTTGTCTAATTTAAATAATATTTATTGGAATTTAAACACACCTGCTTTATATGAGCATGTGATTCGCCATCGTGAAGGGGTTTTGACGCATTTGGGACCTATTGTAGTCTATACAGGTGCTCATACGGGACGTGCTGCACATGATAAATTTATTGTTCAAGAATCCAGTACAGAAAAGGAAATTTGCTGGGGTAAAGTAAATCGTCCAATGTCGCCTCAAAATTTTGAGACCCTGCATCATCAAATGAATTTGCACTTGCAAACGCAAGATGTTTATGTTCAAGATTGTTTTTCTGGGGCATCTCCGAAACATCGTTTACCCATTCGCATTATCAGTCAATATGCATGGCAAAATTTATTTGCGCGTAATATGTTTATTCAAGGCACTGCCGAGGAAGTATCACAGCATATTCCAGAATTTACGGTCATCGTTGCCCCCAAACTGCTGGCGAGTTCCACACAACCAGGGCTCCAATCTCAAACATTTATTGTCACTAATTTTGCGAAAAAGCTGGTATTAATTGGGGGAACCAGTTATGCGGGTGAAATCAAAAAATCCATTTTTAGCGTCATGAATTATATCTTACCTAAAAAAGGGGTATTTTCTATGCATGGTTCTGCCAATATTAATACAGATGGCAAAACCAACATTTTTTTTGGTTTAAGTGGCACAGGTAAAACAACACTTTCCGCTGATCCTTTAAAAACCTTAATCGGTGATGATGAACATGGTTGGGATGAGGAGGGTATTTTTAATTTAGAAGGGGGCTGTTATGCCAAAATGATCAACCTTTCTGAAAAAGAAGAGCCCATTATTTATGAGACGACGCGTCGTTTTGGGACGATTTTAGAAAATGTGGCAATTGATTCTAAAACACGACATGTTGATTTAATGGATTCGACGTTTACAGAAAATACCCGTGCTTCTTATCCGATTTCCCATATTTCTAATGCGACTCGAAAGGGTATGGGCGGACATCCTAAAAATATCATTTTACTGTCAGCGGATGCTTTCGGTGTGTTACCGCCTTTGGCTAAATTGACCAAAGCACAAGCGATGTACCATTTCTTATCAGGTTATACCGCTAAAGTGGCAGGCACCGAAAAAGGCATTACTGAGCCTCAACCTAATTTTAGTACTTGTTATGGCGAACCCTTCATGCCTTTACATCCCCAACGTTATGCAGAATTATTGGGAGAAAAATTAGAAGAACACAATGTGGAGACTTGGCTTATTAATACGGGATGGATTGGCGGAGGTTATGGTACAGGACAACGTATCAAAATTTCTTATACCCGAGCCATGGTGAATGCGGTGTTAGATGGTACTTTAAAAGATATTCCATTAGAAACAGAACCGTTTTTTGGGTTACAAGTGCCTATACATTGTCCAGACGTGCCTGATGAAATGTTAAATACGCGTAATACTTGGTTAAATCCTGAGGAATATGATATTCAAGCCAAAAAATTAGCAGGCATGTTTATTGAAAATTTCAAACAATACATCGGACAAGCAACTGCAGAGATTTTAGCTGCAGGTCCTAAACTGTAGTTCTGAGGTGGCAGGGAATCCGTCCCTGCCCACTGCGCTCAGCATGGCGTTTAAGATGGCTTGTTTCACCAATTCTGTTGATGCGATGCCGACCAAAGTGGCGTCTGCTTTTAT
>DAOVZS010000037.1 GCA_030635005.1 Thiomargarita sp.
ATACTAAAATTCTGACTGATCCCATCCTTTGTGATATAAGGGTTGAAATGGGAAAAACTATATACTGTGTTAATGTCACTTTTATTAAAGGTTAAACCAACACGTTTCCCTGTTCCTAAAAAATTATCTTGAGTGACACTGGTATTAAAAACGATTCCTTGAGTATGTCCATATCCTACGCCCGCCATAAGATTACCGGATGCTCTTTCTACAACAGTATAATGAACATCAACCTGATCATCTGTATTAGGGACTCTGGGGGTTTCAACACTGACGGTATCAAAAAAATTTAAACGTTCTAAACGTGTTAAAGAACGCTTCATCTTTTTAGTAGAAATCCATCCCCCTTCCATTTGACGCATTTCTCGACGTAATACATCATCTCGAGTTTTACGATTACCCTGAAAAGTAATCCGTCGTACATACACCCGTTTACCTGGATCGACAAAAAAATTGATACTGACTGTTTTCTCTTCTGTATTAATCTCGGGTACTGTATTGATATTAGCAAAGGAATAACCTTCATCGCCAATCCGTTCCAGCATCGCTTCCCGACTTTTACTCATTTGTTTACGTGAATAGATGTCGCCAACTTGAATACTTATTTTTTTCAATAATTCTGCTTTGGATACAATTAATTTTCCTGCTATGTTGAGAGCAGAAATCGTATATTGGTCTCCTTCAGTGACATTAATGGTAATATAAACATCTTGTTTATCAGCCGATATAGATACTTGTGTGGAATCAATATTCACTTGAATATAACCCCGATCTAAATAATAAGAACGTAATGCTTCTAAATCTGCACTGAGTTGTATTTCTGAATATTGATCATTTTCAGTAAAATATGAAAACCATCCTGCTGTACTTGATGTCATGGTCTCTAAAAGAGCATCATCACTAATGCTATGATTACCCACAAAATTAATCTGTTTAATGCGTGCCATTTCTCCTTCAGCAATATCAATATGTATCTTAACACGGTTACGACTGAGTGGACTTACAGTTGATTTTATCTGCACCGCATATCGCCCCAAGTTAAAATATTGACGTTGCACTTCTAATGTCACTCTTTCAAGTCGTGAACGATTAAAAAATTCACCATCCGCAAAATTAATATTTTTTAAAGCACGTGTCAAATCTTCAGTGACTATTTCTTCATTACCTGAAAAAGTAAGTTTTGAAATAATAGAACGTTCTTCAACAGATACGATCAAAATATTGTCTTTTCGATCTAGGCGTACATCTCTAAAAAATCCTGTTTTAAATAAAACAGCAATGGCTGCTTTGGTATCATTTTGAGAAAAATCTTGTCCTGGCATCACTACAGGTTGTAAATAATTATAAACCGTCCCTACTTCAAGTCGCCTTAAGCCTTTGACTTGGATATCTTCGACTACAAAAGAATCAAAGGCAGCAACCGTTTGCATTATTTCCAATAGTATAATGAGTAAGATCGCTGGTTTAATTAAAGAATAATCGTTCAAAATCATTAAATATTGCTAGCCCCATAAGTAAAAGTAACAGTGTCATTCCAACTTTTTGGAATATCACTTCCGTCTTTTCAGAGACAGGAGATCCCTTAATCCTTTCTATAAGATAGAAGAATAAATGCCCCCCATCCAGTAGTGGAATCGGTAACAAATTAATCACACCTAAGCTCACACTGATTAATCCTAAAAATGATAAAAATACACTTAAACCCCGTTCTACGGCAAGTCCAGAAAATTTGGCAATTGTGATAGGTCCACTGATATTCTTTGATGAAATTTCTGCGGTGATCATTTTGCCTATCATACGTAAGGTTAATAAGCTGATATCCCAAGTTTTTTCTAAACTTCGTAAGAAAGCTTGCCCAAATCCATAATGTTCTGTTACAAGATACTTATCATAATAGTCTTCTGGAATAAGCAATTTAACCCCTATTTTTCCTTCACCTTCAATATCACTCGGTGTTAATGTGATGTGCAATCGTTGATTATTGTGTTCAATTTCTGCAAGAATTTCCTGTCCAGGATGTGTAGAGATATAATGTCCCATTTCTTGCCAATTTTGGATAGGTTGTTCATCGAAACTCATCACTTTATCACCCGATTTGAGACCCGCACGTTCTGCTGTACTATTAGGTAACACCTCACTCAGTACTGCAGGCATAGTGGGTCGTAAAGGTGATATTCCCAGTTTCTTTAAAAAGTGTCCTTGTGCCACATCATCTAGAGTCATTTCATAGACATTGACTGTCAAGTCATAGTGATGATTTTGTTCAGTACGTACTGAATATATGATTTCAGTGGGTCCATCAAGAAGTACTTGCAAGCTTTCTTCTACCACATTTGCCCAACGTGTCGTTGCTTGCTGATTGACCGCAATAATCTGATAACCAGACTGAAATCCTGCCTGTTCTGCGATACTTTCTGGCGTGACGTCACCTACTAAAGCTTGCATACCAGTAACACCGTTCATATACATCATGGTATACACGATGATGGCAAGCAAAAAATTGAATAGTGGTCCTGCAACAACAATAGCCGTTCGTTTCCATAATACTTGTTGATTAAAGGCCCGGTGTTTCTCTTCAGCTGCCACCTCGCCTTCCCGTTCATCAAGCATTTTGACATAACCGCCAAGGGGAATAGCTGCAATCACAAATTCTGTTTTGTCTTTACCAAAACGATATGACCATAATGCTTTTCCAAATCCGATCGAAAAACGTAATACTTTGACGCCTAAACGCTTGGCAACCCAATAATGACCAAATTCATGCACACTCACTAAAATAGTGATCACCAGTGTAAAGGCTAATAATATTTGTATTAATGAGAACATATGAGTTGTCACCGATAATGATTGATAGCTTCTTGTGCTATGTTACGTGCCTGTGCATCTGCTTCAAGAATGATTTCTAACGTATTGGCTATACGACTGCTTAACTGGGCTAAAGTTGTTTCAATAACTTTAGGAATGGCAGTAAAAGGTATGTGTCGTTTTAAAAACGCATGCACTGCGATTTCATTGGCAGCATTTAAGATCGTGCTACTGGTTCCGCCTGCTGACATGGCATCATAAGCCAATTGTAAACAGGGGAAACGTGTTAAATCTATGGATTCAAAATCTAATTGGGCAATTTTGGCAAGATTTAAGTGCGGAACACCGGATACAATCCGTTTTGGCCATGTTAAAGCATGTGCAATAGGCGTACGCATATCAGGATTTCCTAATTGTGCGAGTACAGAACCATCAATATATTGAACTAAGGAATGAATGATGCTTTGTGGATGTAACACGACTTCTATTTGTTCAGGCAGTGCAGAAAATAACCAGCTGGCTTCAATCACTTCTAATCCTTTATTCATCATGGTTGCTGAGTCAACAGAAATTTTCCGTCCCATCGTCCAGTTTGGATGGGCACAGGCTTGCTCAGGCGTAATATTGCCTAATTTTTCTAAGGGATAAGTCCGAAAAGGACCGCCTGATGCGGTGAGAAGTATATGGCTCACCCCATTATCTTGGACTGTTTTATTACCCGTAGGTAAACATTGAAAAATGGCATTATGTTCACTGTCAATAGGCAATAATTCAGCGCCATATTGATGCACCGCATCCATAAATAACTGTCCTGACATCACCAAAGCTTCTTTATTCGCCAATAAAATCCGTTTCCCTGCTTTCACCGCTGCTAAAGTAGGCAATAAACAGGCACTGCCTACAATTGCAGCCATCACGATATCTACTTTGGATAAACTGGCGACCTCACTTAATCCTTCCACACCACTTAACACAGTAATAGAAAGATTCTTTTGTTTTAAGCGGTGTTCCAGTTGCTCAGCTGCATCTGGATCTGCCATGACCGCATATTGAGGATGCCATTCTAAACACTGAGCTGCTAAACGGTCAACTTGTGTGTGTGCAGTGAGTGCAATGACTTCAAATTCATCTTGATGCAATTTAATCACATCAAGTGTATTGATACCAATTGTACTGGTTGCCCCTAATATGGTGATTTTTTTCAAAATAAAATTCCTAAACCCAGTACAAATATTGGGGCTGCTGATGTTAAACTATCAATCCTATCCAGCATGCCACCATGACCGGGTAATATGTGTCCACTGTCTTTAAAACCAGCTTCACGTTTAAACAGGCTTTCTACTAAATCTCCCAAAATAGACACCGCGACTGTAATAAGACATAATAACATAAACGATAATGGCTTCTCTTCTAAGAAGATATAAACAAGTGCGACGAGACTGCTCATCACTAAAGCGCCCATCACCCCTTCCCAAGTTTTGCCTGGACTCACTTTATCCGCTAATTTATGCTTTCCCCATTGTTTACCTGCAAAATACGCTCCCGTATCTGCCCCCCAAATTAAGAAAAATAAAAAGAGTACAGCGGTGCCGCCCTGTTCTGCATGTAATATGCATAAGGCAAGCCAAGCGGGTAACAAAATTAAAAATCCTAAAAAGCCTTTGATTATCGGTGATTTGGGTATCAGATGCTGTCCTTGCTGATAACGTACTATCCAATACAGTGCTAATAACCACCATACACATGCAATATATATTATATAGAGTGTGTGTTGGTTATCTTGTAACCACACTGCATATAATCCTAATGACAATACAATTGTATACGGAAGACGCATTTTCCAACCACATAAGCCTGCCCATTCCCATGCCCCTAATATCATAAATAAACCGATGATGCCTGCAAAGGTTTGCGTGGGTAGGGCTAACAATACCCATATAATCAGGGGCATTAAAATAAAGGCGGTGATCAGCCGTTGTTTAAGCATTATTTTTTTCTACCTGTTCACCCGTACGTCCAAAACGACGTTGACGTTTTGCAAAAGAGGCGATTGCAGTATTAAAAGCCTCTTTATCAAAATCAGGCCATAGGATGTCTGTAAAATATAATTCTGTATAGGCTAATTGCCATAATAAAAAATTACTAATGCGTTTTTCTCCCCCTGTCCGAATAAATAAATCGGGTTGGGATAATTCTGCTAAACACATTTCTGTGGATAAGTGTGTTTCAGTAATATCTTGACTTCGTAATGTGCCTTGTTCAACACGGGCCATTAAACGTTTTGTGGCTTCAAGGATATCCCAATGTCCGCCATAATTGGCAGCAATGACTAAGGTAACACCCGTATTATGTTGTGTCACCTCTTCTGCATGAGCAATTAAGTCTTGTAATTTATCAGAAAACGCATCACGTGCCCCAATGACCCGTAAGCGTATATTGTTTTTATGTAATTTTTTAAGCTCTCGTTGTAACGCACTCATAAATAAGCTCATGAGCAAATTAACTTCTTCTTTAGGGCGTCGCCAATTTTCACTGCTAAAAGTGAATAATGTTAACACTTCAATGCCTTGTTCAACACATAAACTGAGTATTCGACGTACTGTATCTACACCTGCTTTATGTCCAGCATGACGTGGTAAAAATTTATTTTGAGCCCATCGCCCATTACCATCCATAATAATGGCAATATGACGTGGAATATGGGAATTAGTCATTATACTTCCATTAATTCCGTTTCTTTGTCTTGTAACACACGATCAATCTGACCAATAAATTTATTGGTTAATTTTTGAATTAATTCTTCACTATGATGCTCATCATCTTTAGAAATATCCCCATCTTTTAATAATTCTTTGAAATCATGATTCGCATCACGTCGAATATTACGAACAGCCACGCGTCCCCCTTCAGCCTCATGACGTACGACTTTGACTAAATCACGACGTCGTTCTTCTGTCATTGGGGGGAGGGGAAGGCGTATTAAACTGCCCACATTGGTTGGATTGAGTCCTAAATCGGAATTTCTAATCGCTTTATCTACAGTAGACACCATTGCTTTTTCATACGGTGTTATGTTTAATGTTCGTGCATCTAATACATTAACATTAGCGACTTGATGGATGGGCACGTCAGAACCATAGTACGACACCATAATATGATCCAGTAAACTGGTGTGTGCACGTCCCGTCCGCACTTTAATGAGCACTGTTCTCAAGGATTCTACACTTTTTTTCATCCTATCTGTCGAATCTTTTAGGATCATGTCAATTAATTCATTCATTTACTTTTTCCTCAATCAGTGTGCCTTCATCAATACCCTTAATAGCACGAGACAGTGCGCCATTTTTACCCATATTAATCACGCGTAATGGCATGTTATTATCACGACAAAGGACAACAGCAGTGGTATCCATCACCGCTAATTTTCGATGAATGACGTCATTATATGTTAAATGTGAAAAATGTTGTGCTGTGGGATCAATCTGGGGATCAGCACTGTATACGCCATCTACTTTCGTTGCTTTTATCATTAAATCTGCTTTAATTTCAATGGCTCGTAAACTGGCGGCGGTGTCTGTTGTAAAATAGGGATTACCTGTTCCTGCAACGAAAATAACGACATGTCCCTTTGTTAAATATGACAGTGCTTGTCGTTGCGTATATGCTTCACACACTGTATTCATGGGAATAGCAGAAAGCACATGGGCTTTGATGTCACATTTTTTCAAGGCATCTTGAAAGGCTAAGCCATTCATTACGGTGGCTAACATGCCCATGGTATCTGCAGGCACTCTTTCAATATTCGTTAATCCCGCTCCCCGAAAAATATTTCCGCCCCCAATGACTAAACCTAATTGTACCTCCCAGCTCACAAGTTCTTGTATTTCTTGTGCCATACGGCTCATGACTTGTGGATCAATACCAAAATTCGCATTGCCCATAAACGCCTCGCCACTGAGTTTTAATAATACACGACGATAGGCTATAGAATTTTTAGACATGATTTGAATATCCAATAGTGTGACAATATAGACAGAAAAACCAAGTCTCTTGAGTGAAACTTGGTTTTCTAAGAAAGATAGGATTATCCGTTTACTTGCTGCATGACCTCTTCAGCAAAGTTGTCGATTTTCTTTTCAATCCCTTCTCCCACTTCAAAACGCTCAAAATACTCAACATTGGCTTGATTTTCTTTAAGCATTTTTGCAACAGTTTTATCAGTGTCTTTTACAAAGGGTTGACCCAATAAGGTAATTTCCGCCAAAAATTTATCCAAGCGTCCTTTTACCATTTTTTCAATGATATGTGCGGGTTTACCACTATTTTCAGCTTGTGCAGTGAAAATATCCTTTTCTTTCGCAAGCGTATCGGATGACACTTGTTCAGAAGAGACGCATATGGGACGACTTGCGGCAATATGCATTGCAATATCTTTACCTAATTCAGCAGTTCCCCCTCGCATATCTACTAATACACCAATCCGTGTGCCATGCAAGTAGACGCCCATACCTGTTTGATTTTTCATCAAGGTAAAGCGACGTACATTGGTATTTTCACCAATTTTGGAAATTAAGTCTTGACGTGATTTTTCAACGCTTTTTTCACTGCCGACTAAAGGTGCTGCCATTAAAGCTTCTAGGTTACTGGGACAATCACGTAACACTGTGGCGGCTACTGCATCGCAAAATCCTTTAAAATCATCACTTTTTGAGACGAAATCAGTTTCACTGTTGATTTCTACCATTGCCGCATGTTTATTATCTTGTTGGATAACAATCAAGCCTTCTGCAGCGATGCGTCCTGCTTTTTTCGCAGCTTTGGCTTGTCCAGATTTACGCATGTCTTCAATAGCAGCTTCAATATCGCCTGTACTTTCCACGAGTGCTTTTTTGCACTCCATCATGCCCGCACCTGTGCGTTCACGCAGCTCTTTCACCAGTGCTGCTGAAATTTTCATTATCTCTAACCTCTTGTATGTAAATAGGATTATTCAGCAGGTGCAGGTGCTGGTTCAGGATCAGATTTGTCAGCCTCAACTTCTTCTACAAAGTCGACTTCTTCTACCTTTTGCTGTAAACTTGCTTGACGTGCATCCAAAATAGCATCAGCCATCCCATTCGCATATAATTTGATAGCACGAATCGCATCATCATTACCTGGAATGATATAATCAACATGATCAGGATTATTATTGGTATCGACTACGCCAACAACGGGAATTTTTAATTTTGTTGCCTCTTTAATGGCAATATTTTCATAACCCACATCAACAATAAACAGGGCATCAGGCAAGCCCTCCATATTCTTAATACCGCCCAAACTACGTTCCAATTTATCCAATTCACGTGTTAATGACAGTCCTTCTTTTTTAGTTAAACGCTGTAGCGTGCCATCTTGTGCAATAAGCTCAAGATCTTTAAGACGTTTAACCGAAGCTTTCACCGTTTTAAAATTGGTCAGCATTCCTCCTAACCAACGGCGATTGACATATGGCATGTCACAACGCAATGCGGCTTCCTTAACTGCATCTTGAGCTGCTCGTTTTGTACCCACAAATAAAATACTGCCTTTTTTAGCAGCCAGTTGGCCTGCGAAATTAGCAGCCTCATTAAACATGGGTAATGAGTCTTCAAGATTAATAATGTGAATTTTATTTCGTTCCCCGAAAATATACGGAGCCATTTTTGGATTCCAGTAGCGAGTCCGGTGTCCAAAATGTACCCCTGCTTCCAGCATTTGACGCATTGAAATGTTTGTCATTTATAATATTAACTCCAATTAGATTAGTACCCTTTTTATCAGTTATCGTATACTGATTAATCGTAAAGGCATATATTTTATACCATAAAAGGCTTATTAAAACAATACTATTTTATTATGACTGTCTCTATTAAAAAAGTTGAAGAAATTGAAAAAATGCGTATTGCAGGACGCTTAGCCGTTGATGTGTTAGATATGATTACTCCTTATGTACAAGTGGGTGTGACGACTAACAAACTAGATCAGCTGTGTCACGATTATATCGTGAATAGACAAGATGCTATTCCGTCTCCCTTGAATTATAAGGGTTTTCCCAAGTCCATTTGTACTTCTATTAATCATCAAGTATGTCATGGTATTCCTGGAAACAAGGTTTTGAAAAAAGGGGATATTCTGAATATTGATATCACTGTGAAAAAAAATGGCTATCATGGGGATACCAGTCGCATGTTTTTTATAGATACCCCTAGTATTCGTGCAAAACGTCTTGTAGAGGTTGCGTATCAGTGTTTGTGGATTGGGATTCGTCAGGTAAAACCGGGGCGTTATTTAAGTGAGGTGGGTAAAGCCATTCAACAGTATGCCATGTCACATAAGTGTTCTGTTGTCCGTGATTATTGTGGACATGGTATCGGAAGTGAATTTCATGAAGAGCCACAAGTATTACATTATTATACGCCTGACGCTAAGGATGTTCTGTTGCAGTCGGGTATGACGTTTACCATTGAGCCTATGATTAATTTGGGGAAGCCAGAGGTAAAATTGTTGCCTGATCAATGGACGGTGGTGACTAAAGATCACACACTGTCGGCACAATGGGAGCATACGATTTTAGTCACAGATGATGGGGTTGACATATTGACATTAAGTCCAGGTGAACATCAAATTGATACCACAGGCTAAACAACTCAAACATTCAAAAGTGTTAATTGTGGGGCTGGGGGGCTTAGGTTCTCCAGTTGCGATGTACTTAGCAGCTTCTGGCGTTGGACATTTGGTGTTAGTCGATGGGGATTGTGTCGATCTTTCTAATTTACAGCGACAAATTATACATGAAACTGTACACATTGGACAACAAAAGACGGTGTCTGCTCAAAGGAAATTACAGCAGCAAGTGTCGGATATTCATCTGAGTCTGATCAGCCACGCTCTTTCTAAACATATGCTTAAGAATATGCTGTGTGATATTGATGTTGTTGTTGATTGTAGCGATAATTTTGCAACGCGTTTTGCACTTAATGCGGCTTGTGTTGAACAGAAAACACCGTTAGTCTCAGGCGCAGCGGTGCGTTGGGGCGGACAAGTGGCTGTTTTTTTACCTGAACAAAAACAAAGTCCTTGTTATCGTTGTTTATATCCTGATATTGAGGAACAGCTGGAAACGTGTAGTCACGTGGGGATTCTAGCGCCCATAGTGGGGATTATTGGGAGCATTCAAGCGGTAGAAGTGGTTAAAGTGTTATTAAATATTGGGACATCGCTTTGTGGTAAACTTTTAACATTTGATGCGTATACTGATACATGGCGTACTTTAAAATTACATAAAGATCCTGCTTGCCCTGTTTGTTCATAACTGATAACTGATAACTGCTATGAGTATTATTGTTAAATTTTTTGCAAGTTTACGTGAACACGTTGGAAAAAGTGAACTTCATATTGAGAGTACAGATGCATTGACTTGTGCCAAAATATGGGCACAAGTCTGTCATGAGGAGCCTTTGCCCAGTCATGTACTCATGGCGGTGAATCAAGAATATGCTGATCCCAACACGCGTGTACATGAGGGGGATGAAATTGCCTTTTTTCCACCCGTGACGGGAGGATAAGGATGAAGGTTGAATTGACTTCACATATATTTCATCCTTGGACACGCATACACGCTTTTGAAGAAGATGAATTACGTGCTTTAAAAGGTAAATATGGGGCTGTGTCCACTTTTGTGGGTACAATGCGTAATGAAGGGGATACGGTGGATACGCTATTTTTAGAACATTATCCAGGTATGACCGAAAAAACCTTATATTCATTTAGTGAGACTGCGGCACAACGGTGGAATATTTTAGATACTTTAATTATTCACCGTGTAGGCGAGATCCAAGCAGGTGAAACCATTGTTTTAGTGGCAGCTTGGGCAGCACATCGTGCTCCTGCTTTTGAAGCCTGTCGTTTTTTGATTGAAACGCTTAAATCTCAAGCACCTTTTTGGAAACGGGAAACGCTTAAAGATGGCGTTCGGTGGGTGCACTGAAATAAAGTACCTAGGGCGTTGCCCCAGGCTGATATATATCGCCCTTACAGGGCTTGTATCCTTGGATAACATATTAGGGCAACGCCCTATGCGTCACATCTTTTTTAAATACTCATTACTTTTGATCGGTTTTTCATGCCCACAATTCCTTTAGAATTCCCAGTTTTAGTCACTGCTTCAAAAGAAGGTTACCATTTACGTCCCTTATTTATTAAAGAACCCCATTGTACTGCGAAACGCTTTAGTAAGGCTGTAGATTTAATGATAAAAGAGGTACAACGATTATTTCGTTCATTTGAAATGGAGCGGTGTACATCTAATGATTTGTTATGGTTCGCTTTTAATCCTAAAATTACATTTATGCTATCCGGGCCTATTGCCAGTGTGCGTTTTGCATTAAAAGGTCATTTAATAATATGTTTCCCCAAATTTGATCACTTTTTTGCTATTCTGGACAAGAAAAAATCTATACATATACAAGTAAGCAGAATTATTAGCAATTGTATATGTAAAGAACGTAGAAAAGATCCCGGTAATTTTTCAATTGAGAATTATGATTCTAATAAACATGAATTTGTCACCACCATTTCACTCTCTGTTACGATTAAACAGGCTAGTTTTCCTTTTGAAACGGAGATGGAAGAGTGGTTTGCCTCTTTAAATTCACAACAAGAGACATTTTCTGGGGCAATTGAATTAGCACGTGTTGCCACTAATTGGAAAGATGCTTATCCTGATAAGTTACAAAGGGCTATATTACGTGATGAAGTAGTGGAGCGATTAGAACCCTTGATATTGGGTGAGACTAAAACAGCAATCGTTATTATTGGGACACCGGGGTGTGGGCGAACGACTGTCTTACAAGAAGCTTATTTTCGTTATCTTAAGAGGTGCGAAGATCTTAAAAAACGCAAAGTTCACAAACCTATTACGACGATTTGGCATGTTGACCCGAATCGTGTGATTGCTGGGATGAGTATTGTAGGACAATGGCAGCGCCGTTTTGAGTCTATTTTAGAACATGTTATTCAATCACCCAGCCAACCCCGCTTATTTTTTGATAATTTGGTTGCTTTATTTCGTGTGGGTAAAAGTGCTCAAAATACATTGACACTCAGTGATGTGCTTAAACCTTATTTAGAACAACGTTCTTTAACATTTATTGCAGAAGCAAGCCCCGCAGAGTGGAATATTGTTATTGAAACGGATCGCCGTTTTGCTGATTTATGTCATGTTTTCCGTCTTGAAGAGTCCAATATGCTTGATACCGCACGTATTGCTATTAAAAAGCGTGCTTTTTTGGAACACAAATATGAATGTCAAATTGACCATGCTGCTTTAGAGCGTATTTTCTCGCTCCGACATTCTGTGTTACAAAGCACCGCGATGCCCGGTAATGTGATCAACTTTCTTGAACGGCTTTCTGCAAAACATCATTTGGCTAAAATTGGGATCTCACAGGTTGAAACAGCCGTGAATGAAATCAGTCGTATGAGTAGCGATATACTGACACGTGCAAAAGTCTTAAGTTACAAATCTATTCAATCAGCATTGTCTCAACAATTAATAGGTCAAGATGAAGCCATTGAATGTTTAGTGGCACTCATACAGACGATTAAAGCAGGATTAGCAGATCCTAAAAAACCCCTTGCAAGCTTGCTGTTTATTGGACCTACGGGTGTGGGTAAAACACAAGCTGCTAAAGTCTTAAATCAATATTTATTTACGGATGCGTCACAATTGATACGTTTGGATATGAATGAATTTGTCACCGATGCTGATGTCGGGCGTTTGATTGGCAGTTGGGGACGTCCTGATGGTTTATTGACAACGAAAATACGTCATCAACCGTTTTCTATCGTCTTATTAGATGAAATAGAAAAAGCGCATCCTGCAATACATGATTTATTATTACAAGTATTAGGCGAGGGGCGTTTGACAGATGTTTTGGGACGTACGACAGATTTTACGCATACGATTATTATATTAACCTCCAATTTAGGGGCAGAGCATGCCAAGCGTCGTTTGGGTTTTGTGGAAAGGGATGCCCAAAATCAAGCGACCAGTTATCGTGCTGCTGTTGAAGATTTTTTTCGCCCTGAACTGTTAAATCGTATTGATCGTATGGTTGTTTTCAACTCTTTGAGGGTAGAAGATGCGATTGCCATTAGTCGCATACAATTAGAAAGCTTATTACAACGTGATGGTTTTGTACGTCGAAACACCGTCCTCAATATTTCTGAAGATGCTTTGAAGACTGTCGCTCGTAAAGGATTTGATGATCTGTTAGGGGGACGTGCGTTGAAACGTGCGATTGAACGTGATTTAACCGTTTTGGCAGCGACACAATTAGTCACGCTTTCCGATACACAGCCTATTCTCTTAGATATTGATTGGCATCAAGATCATTTACGTCCTCATATTACTGCTTTAACTCCGCTCAAAACAGATAAAGCGTTAAATTCTCATTTACGTCAACACACGCAAACATTAGAACGTGTGACACAGTTACTAGAACATACGATAGCATTACGTAGACGTTTTTATCATTTACAGGATACGCAAGAATTATTAGAACATGATGCGTTAACGGATGAAAACAATTTGATATTGCATATGCAAGATGCTGTTTTTGACATCAAAGAAAGTTTAGATGAAACGCTTTGGGCAATGGAGATAGCACGTGATCCCACAGAAATGAGATTTGCCGCCAGCACACAACAGCTCAATTTTAGTTGGTCACAAAGCAGACCTTTCGACCATTATCCCCATCAAGAGATTCGTGATTATTTAGAAGAACTGTATATTTTAACCCCCAAATTAATTCGAGATGCACAGTCACAATGGGTATATTTAATCATTAAAACAGCCTTTTTAGAATTTTTTTGTGAAGGATTTGAATTAAAACAACAAAAACAGTGTACATTAATCCTCACATCACGCATACAGGGTAGCGGTGATACAGAATTAGAGTATCTCTTGTCTGCTTACGAAAAAACATTGGCTTATATTGGTTTATACACTACACATAAAACTCCTGCCCCCGGAATACGTCATTTATATATTAAAGGGCCTCGTATTCACACACTCTTAAAAACAGAAGAAGGCCTTCATTTATTTCATCCATCCAATGAAAATGTCATTCCTATCCAAGTCAGCCTAACACAGCCTACTGTTCAAAACACATTAAATATCATTCGCCATTATGCCCTACCTACTGAACATGGTCGAAAAACAGGTGTTATCAAAGATTTACGTACAGGTATGCTTAATCGCAGTGGCTTAAAAGCGTATGAATGGGCAATGCTTTGGTATGCTAATATTATCTCTTAACTGATGTTACGCACTCTGTTTCTAAAAAGCATATTTAACATATTTAACATATTTCCAGATTTTGAATCCAGGAGCGATGCCCCAAGCTAATATGTTATCCCCTTTCAGGGGAGACGGATACAAGCCCTGAAAGGGCGACATATATCAGCCTGGGGCAGCGCCCTAGGTTTAAGAGCGTAGATGCATACCATCGGTTTGAGATATATTAAATGGATTGCATCTGCACTTTCCTAAAATTCAGGAGAGCTATTATGCTTAGTATTTAATAATCTTCATTGTAGGCAGGCATTCACCTTATATTAAAATTGCATCACGTTATATTAAAACCTAGGGCGTTGCCCCAGGCTGATATATGTCGCCCTTTCAGGGCTTGTATAAAGTACTGATAGTGGATCATCGCCCCTGGATTCAAAACATGTAAAGATGTTTTTTTAGAATCAGAGTGCGTAACATCAGCTCTTAATAACTAAAATAAGGAGAAAAATGCGTGTCTTCACAATTTGCAATACAATCGCCAGCATTTTTTGAACAAATTACTCAATCAATTATGAGTGGCAATGTTAATCCCTTAATGTTGAATCACTATTCTTCTGATGAGTGTGATACTTATTTAACACAAGGAACACGTGCCCGTTTTGAAGGCAATATTCAAGCATTACAAGCCAATTATGAACAAGCTATCGTAGTCAGTACTGCCAAACATGCTCATATTTTAATGCTTTATGCAAACTGTTTAACACCGTTTGGACGGTTTTCACAAGCTGCTCAATTGATGCTACAGGCTGATGACGCCTCACCCAAGATAAATTATCTTAATGATGCTATTTATTTTTATGGATTAGCAGGACGATTTCATCAAGTGGTTGAATTACTTAGGAATTGGGAAGAAAGGTATCCTAATGACCAACATCAGTTTTCTCAATTAGCGCCTAAAATTATGACATTCATGGATGAAAAAAAGGTGAGTGATACTGATTTAGCAGGCTTAATTAATAGTGTATTCTCGCTGCTTAATCAACATCCACTTGCTATTTCTCAAAATATCATAATTACTTTGCCAGAAGATGAAGAATCACAATGGCTACATTATGGTATTCCTGTATTTGATCTATCAGTGGAAAATATGGTGATGTTGGATTTTGAATTAGCAGATAAATTAGTAGATGAAAATTTTCCTACTCATTTAATGGGTTATTTTGTCCCAAGTTTTGAATCTTATCTGAAATAGAACATATTTTGATACTTAATAACTCATGTGATACACATTAACCCTAGGGCGTTGCCCCACTGCCATTAACTTAAGAAATAACTCATTGAAATTAAACAAGAATTTCTCGTTCCCACGCGCCAGCGTGGGAACGAGAAATTCTTGTTTAATTTCAATGAGTTATTTCTTAAGTTAATGGCAGTGGGGCAACGCCCTAGGGTTAATGTGTATCACATGAGTTATTAAGTATCAAAATATGTTCTATTTCAGATAAGATTC
>DAOVZS010000066.1 GCA_030635005.1 Thiomargarita sp.
ATAGAATATAAACTACAGGGATTATTTTTAAGAATGGATAAGGCACAACCAAGCGTGTCTTTGACTTATCCTTTCTTAAAAGTAATCCGTGTAGTTATTAATTAATATAAACTACAAGGATTATTTTTAAAAACGGATAAGGCACAACCAAGAGTGCTTTTGACTTATCCTTTCTTAAAAATAATCCGTGTAGTTATATTGCCTTTAATCCAATCCCTTAACCAGCCTAACAGTTTCCAAACTCACCGTAACAATCTTCTTAATCAAATCTCAAAATATGCTTCAAATCGGACACACTAATTTCCCTAATTTTTCTGTTAATTTTAAATTCTCACTATAATCTACTGGGCAATCAATCACAACCACGGTATTATCTTGAATCGCTTGTTTTAAAGTGGGCAGTAAGTCTTTTGTATGTTCAATACGATAGGCTTTAGCCCCAAAACTGTGCGCAAATTGTACAAAATCTGGATTTTGAAATGCGATATGACTGCAACGACCAAATTGCATTTCTTGTTTCCACTTGATTAAACCATAGTATTTGTCATGCCAGATTAATACAATAATCGCTATCCCAAGACGCATCGCTGTTTCAAGTTCTTGACAATTCATCATAAAACCCGCATCACCCGTGACAGCAACCGCAATACGATCAGGATGCGCAATTTTGGCAGCAATACTCCCGGGTAAAGCAATGCCCATCGAAGCAAAACCATTGGAAATAATACACGTATTAGGATGTTCTGCTTGATACATGCGGGCTATCCACATCTTATGAGCACCAACATCTGAAATGATAATGTCTTTTGGATGTAAAGCTTCGCGTAAATCCCATAAGATTTTTTGAGGTTTAATCGGAAAATCAGTATTTTGGGCATATTCTCGCATTTCTTGCATAATGATATTATGCAGGTTTTTCCAAGGCGTTGTTGTTCTTGGTTTAATCTGTTTTGTCAGACGGCGCATGGCTGCCCCAATATCACCAATCACACCCACTTCAACCGTATAATATTCATCCACTTCCGCGGGACATGCATCAATATGAATCACCTGACTCTTTTTCTCGGGATTCCACAAATAAGGATGGTATTCCACCATGTCAAAACCAATGCATAAAATAACATCCGCCCTATCAAACCCACACGATACATAATCATGTGCTTGTAAACCTACTGTGCCTAAAGCCAGCGGATGTGCAGAAGGGATAACCCCTTTAGCCATAAAAGTGGTGGCAATAGGAATATTGACATGTTCTGCAAAAGCGAGCAAATCAGCAGAGGCTTTGGATCGGATGATCCCATTTCCTGCCATAATGACTGGATATTTTGCCTGCTGAATCAGTTGCGCAGCCTGAATAATTTTTTCATCAGGCGGTACAGGCGGTGTATGACGTAACACTTTTAAAGGTGTTTTATCAGCAATTTCCATAGCCGCTATATTTTCTGGAAAATCGATAAAACTACAACCTGGTTTTTCAGATTCTGCGATTTTAAAGGCTTTGGCAACGATTTCAGGAATGACTTCGGGTGTGAGAATTTGAGTACTGTACTTAGAAATGGGCTGAAAAAGATTGACCAAATTTAAGACTTGATGACTTTCTTTATGAAGGCGTGTCGTCGAAGCTTGCCCAGCAATGGCAATAATAGGTGCATTATCCATATTTGCATCGGCAACCCCAGTAATTAAATTCGTAGCTCCCGGTCCTAATGTGGCTAAACACACACCTGCTTTACCAGTTAATCGACCATAAACATCAGCCATAAAAGCTGCCCCCTGCTCATGTCTCACAACAATAAATTTAATAGTACTGTCCAGCAAAGAATCCATAATATCAAGATTTTCTTCACCTGGAATACCAAAAATATATTGAACGCCCTCATTTTCGAGACAACGTACAAATAAATCAGAAGATTTCATAAGATAGTGCACTCCTTTTAGAATAGTGTGTTGTCATATTTGACATTGTCATGTAAAATATGACAGTATATTAATATCTTTTAATATATCTAGGGAACGCTATTGATGACCATTTCTGCCGAAGTTAAAAGTTTATTACAATATTTTCCGGAACCCGCTATTTTAGTGAGTAAGGATTACCATATTTTAGCAGCCAATACCGCTTATCAACGTGATTATGGTCAAGAAGAATTATTGAAACATCATTATTGTTATGAGATTTCGCATCATTATCCTCACCCGTGTGATCAATCAGGCGAAAGTTGTCCCTTAAAAGCATCTTTGGCAACAAAAAAACCACAGCAAGCACTCCATTTACATTATACGCCTTATGGTAAAGCCCATGTCAACATAGAAACATTGCCTATTTTAAACAATAAGGGAGAAATTATTTACTTACTTGAAATTATGCGGTGTAGTAAAGTTGCACATACACAAGCACAACGACATGGTTTAGTAGGACATTCCAAAGCCTTTAACAAAATGTTAGAACAAGTGTATCGCGTTGCCCCGAGTGAAACCAGCGTTTTATTACTCGGTGAATCGGGTACAGGCAAAGAATTAGTAGCACAAGCTATCCATACTGCAAGTAAACGGGCAGAAGGGCTTTTAGTTCCTGTAGAATGTTCTGGCTTATCAGAGAGTTTATTTGAAAGTGAAATATTTGGACATGAAAAAGGGGCTTTTACAGGTGCACATACGCGTAAACAGGGATTAGTAGAAGCAGCCCGTGGAGGCACACTTTTTTTGGATGAAGTAGGTGATATCCCTTTAAATTTGCAAGTCAAATTATTACGCCTACTGGAAACGGGGATTTATCGTCGTGTGGGCAGCGTAGCCCCTCAAAAATCAGATTTCCGCGTTATTTGTGCCACACATCGTAATCTCAAAAAAATGGTTATTCAAGGAAAATTTCGCAAAGATTTATATTATCGTATTAATACCTTTCCGATTATGCTCCCTCCCTTACGTGAACGACGCGATGATTTAGCCATACTTGTTGAATGTCAATTACAACGCATTGCACCCAAACGCAAATTATCCTTACATCCTAAAGCCTTGCAACTGTTACATACATACGATTTCTCAGGCAATGTACGAGAATTACGCAATATTTTAGAACGAGCGAGTTTATTAGCCAATGGAGATATGATTTTACCCAAAGATTTACCTGAAGAAAGTGAACAATTGATGGAACAAACCGATGATAAACCCTACATCAAAGGTTTAAAACCTTTACGTGATGTAGAACGACAATATTTGCGGTGGGCTGTACAACATTTTGATGGGGATAATAAACACTTAGCTCAAAATCTCGGCGTAAGTGAACGGACTTTATATCGAAAATTACAACTGTTAAAACATAATCCCAACGAACATAATATGTGAAAATTTTATATATCAATAAGAATTGTAGGGTGGGTAAGTGGGCGTAAAGATGTCAAAAGTCAATGATGTGCAAATTGCCCACTTGCCCACCATGCGTTATATCCAGAAGCAAACACCTCTGGATATACAATATCCTTATTCAATTCAATGCTTTTGTTGAATGGAAAAAGCCAAGATATTTTGTAAACCAAACGCAAGCCCAACACCCACTGTACCTGCAAAAACAGCTAATGTAATGGGATGAAAGCCGAGTACTTTTAAAACGATTAAAAGTCCAAAAATGAGCACGACATATTGTGTCAATTCAGACATACTCGTTCTTAACGCAACATCACTCACTTTAATATAAGCCCACCGCTGCGTGACACCCCGTATCCAATTGCTAAACCAAACAATGAAAATAACCAGCAACACAATCGGTAAGGTGATATCAAGTTCTCCAAAAGTAAAGAGCGGTAATGCAAGCCATTGTACTAAAAGTGCCTTGAGATCGAGATGAAAAGCACTCATCTTAACAAAAGCAAATATTGCCAGCACAAACAACATCAGTTCACAAACTTGTTTTACTAAAGGAATAATATCTTTCCGCCATAAATCTTGGAAAGGATTGTTATGTGACAAAAAGTTTGTCCAAGCATTCATCCAATTAGCAACAATACTCACACTTAATAGCCAAACGATGAGTACGAATAAAAATAAACTCATTTGTTCAACCATAAACCAAGCAAAACTAACATATCCCATCACCGCTAAAGTGGAAATGGCAAAAATAACTAAAGGTATGAATAAGGTAATAAAACTGATCATCAAACGCCAATAAGTGCCCATACGATCTCGAAGATAAGTCAATATCAGATGACGCATTTGCAATAACGGTATCACAAGCAAAATGAATATCGTCATAAAAATGCTGTCAATAAACATCACAGTATTCGTAGAAAGCACTAACATATTATCTTGTGGTGCAACATGTAGCAATGCGGTGATAATGCTTAAAAAACCTAAAAATAACACTCTCCACCGTATTTTCCGATAAATTTTGGGCTCTAAATCACCCAACCAGATCCAAAAAAAGTTAAGTAACAATTTACTTGCCACGCCTATTCCTAAAATAATCAGCGTCATACTCACCGTTAAATCATCAGCTTGCAGGGTGGTTAACAGGATTAATACCACGCCCACTAATAAAAAAGTGAATGGATTTAAACGTAACAAACGTGATTTAAATAAGGATAACGGATCTTGTTTGGTAGCAGCTGCCTTGATTTTCTTTCCTAACCATAACATCACACTGATGACAACAAATAACCAAATCAATAACATTGAGATAATCGTATACCCATGTTGTACCTCTATTTGTTGATAGATGTGTATAACATTCTGTTTGACTTGTTGAAATTGTTGCTTAAATAGCGTATATCCTTGTGTCATTTCTGTCCACAAATATTGCCATCCTGCAGTATCCGTAGGGAATTGTCGTTGTACCCATAACCCCAGAAACATCGCTTCCTGAGACACGGATTCACGCGCATTTAGCATTTTTTGTCCTTTTGCTTGTAATGCTGGGATACTATTACGTTCCTGTTGCAAACTGTCTTTAAGTGTTGCAATAATGTTTTGTGCCTGTATTGTATCGTCACGTGTCACAAGCATCGTATGTTGTATCTCTAAAAAAGCGATTTTCTCTTGTAATCCTTGATACAAGCCATGAATATTATTTAACAAACGATTAAGCGTTGCCACTTCCGATACACGCAGCTTATCCAATTGTTCTCTTGATAAGCTGTCATCTGTTCCCCTTTCTAACAATGCGATTTGTTTTTGTAAACGGTGTACTTCTATGTGACGTTTTGCTTGTTGATAGCGTTCATGACGCTCTTGAATTTGGATTTTTAACAATTCAGAACGTGTGGAAGATGGATTTTTATGTAATTCCCATCTTAAATAAGACACCTGTGCCAAATAGCGTTCTTGCTCTTTTTGCAAATAATCCTCTAAATTCATTTTTTGACGTGCCAAAAACACCGTTTGTAATTGTGCATGCCCTTCTGTCAAAAAAAGTACTTGTTTTTGTACTTGTGCAATACGCTGATTCAGGATGATGAGTATTTGTTGCTGAAAGCTCACTGTATTTTCAAGTTCTTTAAGAATCTGCTCTTGTGCTAATATCCGTTTTTGATCAATAAGGGTCGGGCTGGCTATTGATGTTTTGAGTGCAGTGAGCTGATGATTGTGTGCTTGAAGATTTTGCAGTTGTTGTTCTAAATAGTCTGTAATATTTTGATGTTCTAATTTCAGCGTATGATGATCCATTTCAGCAGCAGCCTTTTCCTGTAACACTTGTTTAAGGCTTGTACTGACAATATCAAGCGAAACTTCTATATTTTTAAAGCCTTCTATCTGAGCCAACCGCTTTTTTTGCATCTTTTCTAAATCAATATTCTGCTGATCAGCAAAGGTTTGTGCCGCTACGATCCGATTTTCTTGTTTTTGCACTATCGTGTGATAAGCAGACGTTTGTAATTGAAGATGCCATACCATAGTCAGATCAGCTTGCTTAATCGCCACCGCCTTCAATGCTTTGATTATATCAAGATGTTCTTGTGCCAAATCAACATACTGCTGTTGTAAATCACTTTTTTCTTTTGCCTCAGAAATTTGTTGATGTTGTAGCACCGTGAGTTCTTCTAAAGGATATTGTGTCAAAGTGTCTAAATGCTTATTCACTACCATCAAACGTGCTAAAGCAGTATCCAACACTATTTGACTGTCTTGCTGTTGTAAACGTAAGCTGTCTATTTTTTGAAGAGCAACTTGTTGCTGATGTGCTGCTGTTTTTAACATATCATCTGTAATATAATCTAATCCAGCGAGATTATCAGATAATACTACCTCTTCAAGTGCGAATAACTCTTGTGCCTCTATTAATGAGGCTTGTAATGCCACATTAACTTGCTGCTGTTCTTGAATCGTCGCAGGCACGGATATGCTCATACAGAGCATTAAACAAGATAAGATGAGTTTAATAAATAAATACATAGTGGTTAATTTTCCAAGAAATGCGTTATTTGAACACCCTGTTGAGAAATGAGTACATAGTACCCCTCAATGTCTAATAAATAGATTGTATGGTCAAAATGACAATGTTTAAATTCATCGATTACAATACCTTTATCTCCTTTTTTGGGATAAAAATGCCCCCAAGCGTTTTTCCCAGCTTTATTCTTGATGTCTACAGGACTCCAAATTAAACAATCTGTGGTATTAAGAGTCTCGTAAATATGTCCTACATGGGTAATAACAGCTTGTTTTTGAGGTGGGCTATCGTCTACTGGTATTGGCTCAATGTCCTTAGAAGGGGGAATAATCTCTTGAGACGGGGGCACAATGTCTTGAGATGAAGGCACAGAGGGGACAATATCTTGAGAGACAAGCGGGAGATGATTGAGATCAAGTGTTTGCTCTAAACTGACCAAATCCTTTGAATGAGGATTTACCAATTTAAGACGTGCTATATATTTTTTAGCCTTTTTTATCTTATTCTGCTTGACAGCGAGAACAGCCCATCTTGTATAACGTCGCTCTATTTCTTTTAAACCAGCCAACGCCTCAGCATGCGTAGGTTCTGTCACTAATATCTTCTGATAACACTCAAAAGCATTCCCATGACTCCCCGTCATTAAATGATTCACTGTCATAAATTGATGACATAGTGTTATATCTGCAGTGACTTGAATGGGTAAAAAAAACATAACGCTATAAAAAAGATAACGAAACATAATCAAATCCTTTTTTTATTAAAAAAAAAATGTAATAGATATTATGATATTAATAAGCTTTATAAGTCAAGTACTCAGATTTATGATAAAATATAATTAACTTAAGTTTTTTTATAGCCCTGAAAGGGCGACATATATCAGCCTGGGGCAACGCCCTAGGGTTGATATGCACAACATGAATAAATAAGACATTTTTCATTTAATAATATATTGAGAATATCATGCAACACACAACGACTTTTGATCTTGATTTAATACGACGTTATGATAAAGCGGGCCCCCGTTATACGTCTTATCCGACAGCAGTACAATTTACCAATGATTTTGATGAAAAAGCATATCAGGATTATGCTCAGCAAAGTAATGCAGAACCCTTAAAACCATTATCCTTATATCTACATATCCCTTTTTGTGATACGGTGTGTTTTTATTGTGCCTGTAATAAAATGGCGACTAAAGATCGGAGTTTAACAAGCTCCTATGTAGATTATATCCAACGAGAATTAACGTTACAAAGTGCCTTATTTAACCGAGAACGTCCTGTTACCCAATTACATTGGGGCGGGGGCACGCCCACTTTTTTAAGCCATCCTGAAATGCGTGCATTAATGCAATCAATAAAAAGCAATTTTCACATTTTAGATGATGATAGCGGTGAATACTCCATCGAAATTGATCCACGTGAAACACAATTCGATACTATTGCCTTATTACGTGAATTGGGATTTAATCGGATGAGTTTAGGCGTACAAGATTTCGATCCCAAAGTGCAAAAAGCAGTCAATCGCATACAATCCGAAAAAGAAACCTTTACAGTATTAGACGCTGCCCGTCGTGAAGGCTTTAAATCTATTAGCATTGATCTCATTTATGGCTTATCTCATCAAAAAGTGGAGACCTTTGCTAAAACGGTAGATAAAATCATTGCTGTTAAACCAGAACGCTTATCTATCTTTAACTATGCCCACTTGCCTACAATATTTAAACCACAGAGACGCATTAATGAAGATGATTTACCAAGTGCTACCGAAAAACTCGAAATATTACAACATACTATTCACCAATTAACCCAAGCGGGTTATGTATATATTGGTATGGATCATTTTGCTCTTCCAGACGATGAATTAGTACTTGCCCAGCGTAATGGCACGTTATATCGTAATTTCCAAGGCTACTCAACACATGCAGATTGTGATTTAATCGGTTTAGGCATCACATCTATTGGTAAAGTGGGCGATAGTTATAGCCAAAACGTAAAAACACTGGAAGAATATTACGCCAAAATTGATGCGGGACATATTCCTGTTTTTCGAGGAATTGGCTTAAATGCTGATGACAAATTACGACGTGCCGTCATTACCCAATTGATTTGTCATTTTAGTCTAAACATTCTCAGCATAGAGCAAGAATACAAGATTGATTTTAAAGAGTATTTTTCAAAAGAATGGACAGAATTGGAAACAATGCAACAAGATGGATTATTAGTGTTTCGAGAGCAAAATATTGAAATTTTACCTGCAGGAAGATTATTGGTGCGTAATATTTGTATGACATTTGATGTCTATTTACATCAAAATAAGACACAGCGTTTTTCTAAAGTGATTTGATTATGAATAACGAATGGTAGGTAAGTGGGACTTACCCTACCATTTATATATGTTGATTATTTTCTTGTTGCCACAACCCAAACAAAGCCAAAGTGAAAATCTCATTTGACAAATTAATATGTGAATCATTTTGGTGTCGTTCAACAATTTGCGCGATCACTTTTGAATCAAAAATGTTAGAAGATTGTAAATATGAGAGTCCATCAGCAAGTATTGGGGGCAATCCTGTACGTAACCAAGCGGCTAATGGGACATTAAATCCTTGTTTTTTACGATATAATATATCATGGGGTACATACTGTTCTCCCAACATTTTTAACAGTCGCTTACCATTGGTACCTTGCACCATCATATGAGATGGCAAAGTCAAGGCATATTCCACCAAACGATAATCGAGCAAGGGATTACGTGCTTCAATGCCCCAAGCCATCGTTGCTTTATCTACTTTAGACAACATCTCATATTCTAAACTGGTTTGTAAATCAAAATGCAAACGGTGAGAGACACGATTAGATCTTATAGGAGACCATATAGGTGCTAAAAAATCATCCGTAGAACTGTATTCCGTATGATGCGTCAAAGACTCCGCCCATTCAGGGGTATACAGGGTGAATTTTTCGGCTTCATTAAAAATATATAAAGATTGTTGATACATCCATGTTCGCAATAACACATCAGATGTTGTTAATTGCATCATTGTCTTATGGTAAAAAGAAGATAATTTATGAGATACATGCCATTTTACAAGAGGTTTTGGTAATCCTTGCTTCAAGGTACGTAAACCACTAAAAGGTAAACATGCAATCTGATCAAGGCGTTTATCCAACTTGGTATGTCTCCAAGGATACCCCGCAAATACCTCATCTCCCCCGTCCCCCGTTAAAATCACTTTAACATATTGACTGGTTTCACGAGCCATTAAATAGACAGCTAACGCTGAAGAAATGGCAAAAGGTTCATCAAATAATTGGACGACTTCTGGAATAATCGCTAAAAAATTTTCTTGTAAATTAATTTCGGTATGGCATGAATGAATATGATTAGCGACTTGACGAGCATATATACTTTCATCATAATTGGGTTGATTGGGAAATGTCACTGAAAAAGTATGCAAATTTTTTGGACTGGATTGTTTTGCTGCTAAAGCAGAAACGATACTAGAATCCACTCCCCCACTTAAAAATGTCCCCAAAGGCGCATCAGAATTTAAACGTAACCGAATAGAATCATTAAGCAAAGCATCCAGATGTTCTAATATATTCTCTTCGGAATCCTGATTCTCTTTCCCTAATGGCAATGTCCACCAGCGTTGTTCAATCACCTGATCATCTTCAACGAGCAGATAATGACCCGCCCGCAATTTACGAATATTTTGATATATCGTCAACGGTGCGGGCACTGTCATAAATGACAGATAATGATGTAATGCAATCGGATCAAAATCACGTGGAATGGTGACATCCTTTAAAAGTGCTTTGATTTCAGACGCACAAACA